>SLLL01000106.1 GCA_007134085.1 Balneolaceae bacterium | reverse complement strand
CATCGGTACTTCTTGGAATCGTATTTCTGATCGGGATCGTGGTGAACAACGCCATTTTGATGGTGGAGTTTGCCGACAATTACCGGAAAAAAGAGGGGCAGACAACAGAAACTGCTGTAATTGAAGCCGGGTATGTCAGGTTTCGCCCCATTTTGATGACCACACTGACCACTATTTTCGGAATGCTTCCGCTGGCTATTGGAATTGGCGACGGGTCGGAAATCCTTCAGCCGTTAGCCGTTACGGTTATCGGAGGGTTGATCATCGGCACTCTGCTTACATTGATTATCCTGCCGGGCATGTACCTGGCACTATCAGATTTGTTAGCAAAATTACAGCCAGAGAGAAAAGATTAAGGATGATATAGATGAGTTTTGGTATAAACGGTGTTTTCTGCAGACCGGTTCCGGTTTACACTTGCGGGAACTATACCGAAAGGCGTTGATCGCTATTACAACAACAACCTCTCCATTCCCCACTCAGGTTTGATGAATCTGTGGGCGCCCGGTTTACAGGGTTTGCAAACATAGAGCATCGAAACCGGCAGGGCAGGTGGGCTCAGCGTGAACTGAGTATTTCGGTGACTCCGCAAAATTTTTATCGTGACAGCGAGCTCAGAGATCATATCGCGCTTTCTACCCGATGGATGTACCGGCCCGGTTTTTCTGTTTCAGGTGAAGAGTGCCTGATTGGGGGAGAGCTGGGTTACATACCAGTTGCTCCAAGCCCTTCAGACGCCGGATTTGAGGTTAGTGAAGAACGGCTTCTGTTCGGGCGTTCGGCGATCGCGTGGCAGTTATCAGCCTACATCAATCATATTCGTGAACGCCACAGAGTGGGTGTTTTATATGGCCAGACAGATCCCCACTGGTTGATCTCTTCGAGCTTTTCTCCAAACGTGACCATGGCTGAGATGCGATATCGATATACATTCTCCTCCCGCCTCAATTATGAATTCCGTTTCCGCCTGAGGGATGAGATTTATAAACCGGCCGGTGCTGCACAAACTCGTCAAATTTTTGATTTCTACACCCGGTTTACAATCAGCTTTTAGCGGGCGATGCTGTCCGACGAATATCTACAGAATCCATTTAAATTATTTTGAGTTTCCCATTGGGAACCCTGCGTGGCGAGATAAAATTTGGCTTTGGCAGCCACAATGTCCGAGGCTGTCCAAAAAGTGTAGTTTGCAGCATCTCAATTTAAATTATTTAGTTGATGCAACACGAGTTCTTCGTGTTATTTCGTGTCCTCGAGTCTTCGTGGTAGAGTCCGGCAGGTTATTGCCACGAAGGCACAAAGTCTCGAAGGTTCACGAAGTATACTTTTAATTTGTAAAGTAACTACAATTCAATTACATCTTATGGGAGAGCCTTGGAGACGCTATTTCAAATTCTCATATCGAATGCACTATAATCACGAAACTCCCCGTCTGAACCGCTCCCTCAGTTCTACAATGTAAATTCCCAGTTCGTCCCGAACCTCTTTGGCCCGGGCATAGTACTCGAGATAGAGTTCACGGCCAAGGAGTTTCTTTTCTCCAATTTCATAGAGAGCATTCAGTATCTGGTTGGCTGCATTCAGCCCCCGTTTGCAGTTGGCTATGTTGCCACCAATACTGCCCGGTTCTAAACCAAAACTGAAGCCACCCGCAATTTTTGCGGACGGTATAGTAATAGAGCGGCAAAAAGCTTTTACAGACTCATCTTCCAAATCAACGAGATGTTCATCTGCCATTTTCATGGAATCGATCGCAAAATCAAACGCTTTCCGATAGAGCGGGAAATTCTCGAAACTGTCAAACTCTTCGGGTTCATGGCCGGTTAACTGTTTCCACTCCTCGCCCTCTTCAAATTGATCGAAATCAAATTCATCCATCCAATCTGTGCTCTCTTCATCACGTTCATCCAGCATGTGAGTCCAGCCCATTTCCTCAGCGATAATTCGGTCGCAGTCGGGATGATCCATATACTTATCCAATAACTCTGAATATTTATCTGTACGCTTATCCGCCTCCCTGAAAAATTCCTCCCACTGATATTCGTCCCAAATTTCATCGTCATTTTCACTCATAGCGTTCCCTTATTTTGATTTAATTTCTTGCTGTGATGATTAAATCTAAACGGCAGAATCTTCGATTTCAACCCAAATAGTGCAATATTTGTATTCAAACGACAGATAATTCAGAAATCAGTTAGAACCATACTCACCACTCTAGTTATCAGCACCATATACGCACATCTCGAAATAACTATGCTAATGTACAGACATTATTATCAGCTTTTTTAAAAGATTTGGGTACAGTTGATAAATTGTGACAAAAAGAACTTTAATACCTTTCAGAGGGTTTGAACTTCCATTACATACTAATTCATAAACAACAGCCCGTTTGAAAATCGACCGATCATCATTTCGCCAGTACATGAAAATTCTGGCGTATGTAAAGCCGTATAAAACCAAACTGATTTTTGCGTTAATCGCATCTGTTTTGGCTACACTGGTTTGGCTGGCCGTGCCGCTGGGCTTACGTGAATTATTGGATGCTGTATTTGATGATGGGGATATGGCGCTCCTAAACCGTGTTACTCTAATACTTATCGGGCTGTTTGTAGTACAGGCGCTTCTCGGATTTTGGGGCAGGTATTGGCTCGACTGGATTGGTGAGAAAATAGTGGCAGACCTGCGGAAAAAGGTGTACAAACACCTGCATCGGTTAAGCCTGAAGTTCTTTTCTAACCAAAGGCTGGGGGAAATCACATCACGCCTTACCAATGATGTTGCTGCCATCCGTGATGCAGTAACCGGAACGTTATCTGAGGGCCTCACACAAAGCATAAACCTTGTGGGTTCAGTGCTGCTAATGGTGTATCTCAACTGGCGGCTCAGCCTTATCATTTTTATTACCGTACCGGTAATCACTCTTGCAGTGCGTTATTTTGGCCAATTGATCAGGAAACTGTCCCGGCAGGTACAAGACCGCCTTGCCGACACTACCGCTATCGCCGAGGAGGCATTGGGTGCCGTTGAGTCGGTTAAATCATTTGCTCGCGAACAGTACGAAGTGGATAGATACAACTCCGGGGTGAACACGCTTTTTGATACAGCAAGGACGAAAGTACTGTTCAGTAATCTGTTTTGGTCAACGGTTGGAGTAGTTTTTATGGGCACGATGATCATTATTTTTTGGTACGGCGGCACTGAGGTTTTGGCTGGCAGGCTATCGGCCGGAGATCTTGTAGCCTTTATCTTTTTTGCATTCAACATAGGCAGGTCAATGGGCGGCATGGCAAGGGTTTACACGGTGTTTAGCAGCGCAGTGGGGGCATCAGAGCGGATTTTTGGCCTGCTTGACGTACAACCCGAAGTGAAAGACAAACCGGACGCGGTGGAGTTAGGCCGGATTAAAGGTGCCGTTACTTTTGAAAATGTGTCTTTTCAATACGAAGAGAATCAACCTGTACTTCAGGATGTTACCTTTTCCTGTAAGCCCGGTGATATTGTTGCACTGGTGGGGCCAAGCGGTGCAGGGAAAACAACGATGCTAAAACTGATTCCCCGTTTTTATGGCCTTAAGCAGGGAGCCATTCGGTTAGATGGTATCGATATTTCAACCGTTAAGCAGCATTCACTGAGAAATCAGATTGCAATTGTTCCTCAGGATATTCAGCTTTTTGGCACTACCATTCAGGAAAACATCAGGTATGGAAGGCTGGATGCAACGGATAGTGAAGTGGAAGAAGCTGCGAAATTTGCACAGGCTCACGGTTTTATTATGGAACACCCTGACGGATACGATGCATTGGTTGGGGAGCGTGGTATTAAACTTAGCGGAGGGCAGCGCCAGCGTGTAGCCATTGCCAGGGCTATTTTAAAAGAACCGGCGATTCTACTGCTCGACGAAGCCACGTCATCGCTCGATTCAGAATCAGAGGCAGCTGTTCAGTCTGCTCTCAACCATTTGATGAAACGATGTACCACGTTTGTGATCGCCCACCGCCTTTCCACCATCAAAAACGCAACAACTATTCTGGTGATGGATAACGGCAGAATTTCTGAGCAGGGCACCCATCAGGAGTTGCTGGACCGGGATGGAATCTATAGACGATTTTATGATCTACAGTTTTTTGAGGACGGGCTTTTGGTTAAAGAAGATAGTAATTGACTCACTAAGAAAAATTGATAGTGCAATTTTAAGAGTACAAAAGGGAATAAGGTATTAAAGACGTTTACTTATAAAGGCTTAATCCAATACCTTGCTATAGTAAGTCTAATCTCTGGAGAATCGAAAGAGTGTATAGAACCATGAAACAGGATTGAAAAAAGCTCGGTCAAACCTTTATCAAAATAAGTGTAGCATCATCTTCCATCGAATCAGAAAAGTCATCTGATTTTACTTTTTCCAAAATGGATTCTGCCAACTCTTGGGGTGCTTCATGCCGGGAGTTTGTTATCGATTGAAGAAGAAGATCTTCAAAATAATGTGATTCTCTGATTTGCATCTGTTCATCGCGGGTTTCTATGAGTCCGTCGGAGTAGAGAATGATCAAGTCGCCCTCCTCAGTTGAAAACTCAAGGTTTTTATAATTCGCCTTTTTTGTAATCCCAAGGCCAATGCCTTTTTGGTATCTCTTTTCCAGCTTGCCCGATTTTTTGTTGTAATGAAAAACCGGCAGATGGCCTGCATTACTAAGCAGTGCGCTCTTATTTTCCAGATCCAGTTTCAGGAAGACCATGGTTGCGTACATCGAACGGTCAGATTGGCGAAGTAACATCCGGTTGAGCCTTTGCATGATTTCGGCAGGATCCTGCCTGTATTCGAGATGGGTTTGCAGTGCACTTTTCGTCATGGTCATCAAAAGCCCGGCGCCAAAACTATGTCCGGATATATCGCCCACAGTTGCAAAGAGATTGGTATCAATCCGGTTGAGCTCAAAATAGTCGCCACCCAGCTCGTTGGCCGGAATTGAACAGGCGTATGCCCGGGTTCCATGGTGTTCAACAGAGATGTCTTGCAAAATGCGGTTTTGTACTTCTGTGGCAAACTCAATTTCCGATTCGATCTCAGCCCTGCGGGTATAGAGTTCCCTGGAAGCAGCAAATACGTGAGACAGGCCCACGTAGGCCCATACAAAAGCGCCCATCGATAAAAAGATACCTCCTAAAATGATTT
>SLLL01000233.1 GCA_007134085.1 Balneolaceae bacterium | reverse complement strand
CTTCATCATTATGCAGCTTGATTAGTGATTCTCTTGACCCGATCCACATAGCACCATCACTGGTTTGCCTTACAGCCCTTACACGTTCTGCCGGCAACCCATATTTTTCATCAATGGAGAGCAACTCTTTTTCTGCAGTAAGCATCCAAACACCATTACCATCTGTGCCGAACCAGTAGTTTCCCTCCGCATCCTGGTAGATATCCAGAATGGAGTAGCTATTCAGCCCTGTTACCTCTTCCGGTGTTACAAGAGAATCGCGATGTAAAACAGAAAGCCCTGTTTCCGTGCCCACCCAAATGGTTTGATTTTGATCCTGAAATAACGAGTGAATTCTGTTGTTCGGTAGGCCATCAGATTCATAAAACTGTTTGAATGACCTACCATCGAACCGGTTCAGCCCAAAGCCTGTACCCACCCATATGTAGCCTCTATCGTCCTGAACAAGAGTGTGAGCAACCGATTCGCTAAGCCCAAGCTCTATGGAATATGTACGAAATGGCAAATATTGAGACTGGACCGTGCTGATGAGGCCGGTTGCAAAAAGAAGTGCAGTTATGAGTATTGCTCTGAGGTACATTATCATAAGCTACTAACTTATCGCAAACAGGCAAATAACATATTCATGCGAAACCGAAAAGTAGCTTTTGGAAATAAAAAAAGCCGGCATAACCGGCTTTCAAAATATTTATCCAAGATAAGCGCGCAGAGCAGCACTGCGATTGTGATGCCGCAGTTTTCTCAGGGCTTTTTCTTTGATCTGCCTCACTCTTTCTCTTGTGAGGTCAAATCTTTCACCAATCTCTTCAAGCGTAAGTGAATGCTCCCGCCCTATCCCAAAATAGAGCCTGATTACTTCAGCTTCACGCTTGGTCAGTTTAGAAAGAGCACGTTCAATTTCTACTTTGAGAGACTCTCCCATCAAATCGTTATCGGGATCAGGAATCTCTTCGTTTTCAAGAACATCGAGAAGACGGTTATCTTCGCCCTGTGCAAATGGTGCATCCATCGAGAGGTGCCGGCCGGAAATTTTAAGCGTATCAGCTACTTCAGATACAGTCATTTCAAGGCTTTCAGCAAGTTCAGCTGCTGATGGAACCCTTTCGTACTCCTGCTCAAGTTTTGAAAGCTCTTTACCGATTTTATTCAGCGCACCAACTCTATTTAGCGGAAGGCGAACAATTCGGCTCTGCTCGGCAAGAGCCTGGAGAATGGACTGACGAATCCACCAAACAGCGTAAGAGATAAACTTAAAACCACGGGTTTCATCAAAACGCTTGGCTGCTTTAATGAGGCCAAGGTTCCCTTCGTTGATTAGGTCGCCAAGTGAAAGGCCCTGGTTTTGGTACTGCTTTGCAACAGAAACAACAAAACGAAGGTTTGCTTTGGTTAGCTCTTCAAGTGCCCTTTGTGACCCTTTTTGAATTTCTTTAGCTAAGCGCACTTCATCATCAGGGGTGATGAGTTTCTCTTTTCCAATTTCGTGCAGGTAGCGGTCTAATGATTCTGATTCGCGGGTAGAGATTCCTGAACTTTTTGCCACGTTTTACTTTCTTTTAGTGATAATTTGTTTGTTGGAGGCTGTCAATTAGCAATACGTTTTCGCAGGATAATTGTTGTACTACCTCAATAAATGAACCCAATAATATAAGAAAATTTCAACAGAAAATTAAAACCGGAATGCATTACTCAAGCTCCGGAAGAATTGAACTGCCTGCAAGCGAATTCGTAACTCCATGCACATCAAGAATTGTAGCGGAAACATCTGCAAATGTGTCTCTCACACCCAGATTCTTACCTGTCTGCTTATTTTTTTGAATTACCAAAAGGGGAACAAATTCTCGTGTGTGATCCGTGCTATCATCAGCAGGGTCATTCCCGTGATCGCCGGATATGATGAACATGTCACCCGGTTTCAGCCTATTCACCACCGCAGGCAAAGCACGATCTATCTCTTGCAGGCACGTTGCAAAGCCTTCTACATCCTGCCGGTGGCCATAAACCTGATCTGTGTCTATCAGATTGGTGAACGTGAAACTGTTTTCAATATTCGCACTCATCAGGCTAAGCAGCTGCGATATGCCCTCTGCATTACTCTTGGTTTTTCTGTATTGATGAAACCCTTTTCCTGCAAAGAGATCAATTACTTTTCCTATAGAGTATGTTTTTACGCCCTCATCCTGTAGCAGTGTCAAAAGATTTGGCTCCGGTGTTTCCAGTGAAAAATCCTGCCTCTTTTCAGAAATTCGTTCAAAATTTCCCGGCTTACCTGAAAATGGCCGCGCAATTACTCTTCCAACCGCATGCTTACCCGTCATTACTGATGTCCGGGCAAATTCGCACCATTCATTCAACTGTTCTGTTGATGTAACATCTTCGTGGCATGCTACTTGGAAAACACTATCGGCAGATGTGTACACAATTGGTTTACCTGTTTCAAGGTGTTCTTTCCCATATTCGGCAATTACCTGTGTGCCGGAGTATGGCAGGTTACAGAGCACGCCATCCACACCTACACCTTCAATGAATGCTTTTAAAACATCTTCGGGAAATCCTTTTGGGTAAGTTGGAAAAGGTTTGTCAAGTAGAATACCAGCAAATTCCCAGTGGCCGGTTGTGGAATCTTTTCCGGCAGATTTTTCCCTCATTTTGCCGTAAGAAGAGAGTGGTTTATTCACCCGATCTATTGAGTGAAAGTCTCTGATATTTCCAATACCCAGCTTTTCGAAGTTCGGTAATTTCACACCGGTTAAACGGCTTACATTGCCCAGTGTATCAGCGTTGGCATCGCCATAGTCAGCTGCATCTTCCTGGGCTCCAACACCAAGGCCGTCAATAATCAAAAGAAAAGATCGTGGCATCGGCTTAGTAATTAACCGTTTTTTTGGTGCCTCTCAGCGCCTCACTCAGTGCCTGTTTTGCATCATCAATCACTTCATCCACTGTCAAGTCGCTACCGATTAACTGCACATAACCCGCCTTTATTAACACACTGATTTTTCGTTCATCCTGCAGATCGAGCTTATTAGCCATATCGTGAATATTGGTTTTAAGCCATTTTTCGTGATGACTCTCCTCCGTTCCTATAAAGATGTAGGCGTAAACATAATCACTATGAAACCCGATCAAACCGTTATACCCCAGCCTCGACGGGTTGAGCGCTTTCACAAGGGTTCGCTGCAGCTTTTTCAGGTCATCAAGCCTCAGCTTAGACCGCAGCTCTGATAAGTTTTCAAGCCCAATTAAACCAAACCATATCTTTTCAGAAGTACTTCTCTCCCTTTTCAACTCTCTGTCGATGGTTAATTGCCACAAATCTCTCGTAAAGTTTCCATACTCTGTAGTGAAGATAATTTTGTCGGTTTGATGGTTGCCCATATTCGCTTTTAGAGCCATTGATGCCATGTAAACTAAATTTTTCAGCTGATGCTTTACCGTCTCTGAAAAAGACAGCGGATTTTTATCATACGCTAAAACTACGGCATGCCTTCTGTCCATAATCATCAATGGAATGGCAAGAGTTGCACCCTCCGTACCCGACTCCGAACTGGATACTCGTTTGGGATTTTGATTAAAGTGGATGGAAAATAGTGTATCCCCCTTCTGAAGTGCATCATACGCCATCGACTTCTCCTCTACCATCAGCCCTAAAGAGGGATATGCTGATGCCTTTTGTGAGCGAAGTACCGTTACCCATGTCTCCATACCACGCATCGCCACACTTACACTGCCGGTTGGCAATATCTTTTGCATTGATTCTATCATTTGGCGAACTATACTGATATTCTCATGTTCGTTGATCATGCCTTTCAAACAGCCGTCATAATTATTCCAGCGGCTCTCCTCCTGATACAACTCTGTAAGTTCGAGATAGGTGTTTAATACATTTATGTGGGCGTTTTTATAGGCAGAGAGTGTATCGCTGATGTCACCAAGCAGCAATTTATCCGTGGTTTCGAGTACAGTAATCGCTACAGTCTCACCATTATTTACGAATGGGATGAGCGTAAGGTGTTTGATGGGGTTGCTTTCAAAATAGTGCAGGAGTTCAGACTTATCGAGGTCTTTATCAACAACCAGCTGAAGTTCGGTATCAAGATCTTTAAACTTTTTCAGAAAGAATTTATCGAACTGTATTCTGTCCTGAAACATCACATTTGGCATCACAGTAAATGTAGTTTCAAGCACAAATTGGTTTCTGTACCTGTTAACCCAATAGAGATACCCGGTTTTTGCATTTGCAGCTTTGCCTAGCAGATGCAAAAGATCGTCCATGATGTGTTTAAACTCGTAAAGTGCTTTTTCTTCGCGCTTTGTATTCATAAATGCTTCGTTATCCGGGTATCTTGATGAATGTAGAGTTTTAAATTGATGCTGCCAACTTTTCCGCATCAGATATCATGCTTTCAAACAGAGAAAGCCCATTATCCCAGAACTGTGGATTTTTGATATCCATATCCAGCTTACCGATAAGGTTGTGGGGCCAATCAGACCCTCCGGCTTCAAGCAGGCCGAGATATTTCTCTTCAAAGTTATCAATAGCACTGTTTTTATATGCATCGTAAAGTGCCAGCACAAGCAGCTCGCCAAAAGCATACGCGTATACATAACCGGGTGTGTGTAAAAAGTGTGGAATGTAGCACCACCATAGCTTGTATTCGTTGGTCAGAGTTACAGAATCTCCATAAAGAGCATGTTGTGTTTCAAACCAGAGTTCGGAAAACTGTTCTGTAGTGAGCTCTCCCTGTTTTCGTCTGGCTGTATGAATTTTATCTTCAAACCTATTCATAGAAATCTGCCGGAAAACTGTTGCAATGGTATCATCGATTTTGCTGATAAGTAGTGCGAGCTTTTCTTTGTCGTCATCAAGATTATTCATCAGTTTATTAAATACCAGCATTTCACCAAAAACTGAAGCCGTTTCTGCAGTAGTGAGCGGGGTTGATGATTGTAATTCGCCCTGAACCCTAGCCGCATATTGATGCACGCCATGCCCTAACTCATGTGCAAGGGTTTGTACATCACGCAGCTGGCCATCATAATTCATAAAAACATAAGGGTGCACACTGGTAACCGTGCTCGCAGAATAAGCCCCTCCCCTTTTGCCCGGTTTTATGGCGGCATCAATCCAGTTATTATCGAAAAATTTGGCGGCTGTTTCAGCCATTTGTGG
>SLLL01000081.1 GCA_007134085.1 Balneolaceae bacterium | reverse complement strand
TTTAACCAGCGCAGGGGGAACGACCGCGAATTCAGAACGAATTTTCGGGTGGGTGCAAGCGAGGCAGCGCTCACAACCGAAGGCCCTCTTTTTAAGGGAGACAGTTCATTCTCGAACACTACATTCATCGCATCGGTACGCCGTTCGTACCTGCAACTGCTATTCCAATTAATCGACCTTTCATTCCTGCCGGATTATTGGGACTATCAATACAAACTCGATCACAGGTTCAATTCGCGCAATCAAATTTCGTTAATTGGCGTTGGATCTATCGATGATTTCAGGATCAACGTGCCAAGCGACATTACGCCCGAACAGCAGGCAATACTTGATCAGGTTCCTGTTATCAGGCAACGAACCAATACAACCGGGCTTACATGGCAACATAGGTTAAGTGATGGGTTGGGCATTTCAAGAACATCACTGAGCCGCAGCTGGTTTTATAACGATTTTACCCGCTTTCGGGATAATGAAAATGAGGAGGGGCTTTTTTCACAAAACAGAGCCAGGGAGTGGCGCAAAACGCTTCGAAACAAAACCACATTTTTTCGTGAGAGATCCACTATTTCAGTAGGTGCATCTGCACGGGTAAACATTTTCAGGAATGACTTTTTTGATGATAACACAGGCGTTGCGTTCGATTCTGACCTTACATTCCTCAGTTACGGGGGGTATTTTCAGTGGTCATCAGAACGATTATCCGATAGGCTTGATCTTACAGCAGGAATACGTTTTGACGGCAACACATTCACTGATAAAGGCAATGAAATATACCGAACACTTTCACCCAGAGCCGCGCTGACACTAAACCTGGACGATACCGGGCAGTGGAAAGCGGTTCTCTCTGCCGGCCGATATTTCAAAAAACCTCCGTTGAACCTTCTCGGGTATCAGGAGGCAGGAGACTTTGTAAATCGAAACAGCCGGTATATCCGGTCAGATCATCTTACAGGGGGCATAAATTTTTTCCCAAGGCCAAGTACAAAATTATCTGTTGAAGGATTTTTGAAACTTTATGATAAATACCCAGTCTCCATTCGCGAGGGCGTAAGCCTTGCAAACCTTGGTGGTGGTTTCGAGGTACTTGGCAATGATGCTGTGGAGTCAGCCGGCCGAGGGCGTACCTACGGAGTGGAAATCCTCACCCAACAAACACTGGCAACCAATTATTACGCCATACTTGCATACACACTTTTTTGGAGTGAATTCACAGGTTTTGACAGGGATGTATATTTGCCATCTGCATGGGATAGCAGGCAACTGCTAACGTTTACCGGGGGATATCAGATTGGCAACAGGTGGGAATTCAGCCTTAGAACCCGTCTTTTGGGAAGAACACCATTTGCCCCAATCAACGAAGAGTTAAGCTTAGAAACCTATCCCGCCTTTGTGTTTGATTATAACCGCCTTGGCACTGAACGCCTCAGCCCGTTCAACGCTACCGATATCCGTATCGACAGAAAGTGGAACTTCAGCAATGTTTCGCTGGATGTCTATCTGGAAATACAGAACCTTTTTGGGCAAAACACGCCATCAGAGCCAAGTTATCTGTTACAAAATGGCAGCAACCCAGAGCTGGTGCGGGTGGATCAGCTCAGCGAATCATCCATACTCCCAACCATAGGGATTATTCTTGATTTTTGATGAAACCTGAAGTTCATCTGCTGAATGCCTGACTCTGTTATCAGCGTATATTTACTTATTCAATAATCTTTACGATGTTGTTTAACAGCTGATAATCATTAAATCAAATCTACAAACATGAGCTCTTCAACTTTCTGGCGAACAGTTATTTCCGGTTTTATTGCAACGTTTGTTATGATGATGCTTGCCTTTGTTCAAGGAGGGATAGGCCTGGCAACTCTAGATATCGGGCACATACTCAAGGAGAGTTTTAACCAGGTTCACACAGGTGAGCCCTATTCTATTCTCTGGGGTAATGTGGCGTTCTATTTAATTGGAATAATTCTTGCTCTCATTTGGGTAGCATTTCTTGCAAAACGAATACCCGGGAACTGGCTAATTCAGGGGTTAATCTATGGTGTGATTATCTCCGTAATTGCGGGTGGCATTGTCTCACCCTTAATTACTGCCGCCGCGGGTGACCCCATCGGTATATTTTACAGCGACAGTTGGGCGCCTATGGCATTGATAATTGCAGGGTTGGTGATGCACCTTGGATATGGAATTGCACTCACGATCTGTCTGAAAAAGGCTGGGATTGATCCAAAGCTATCTGTCCGCTAATTGCCGTAGAGGCACTCCTCAGGATTATTATTTACGTAGTAGCTTTTGTAGTTAAGTGCATTAGGATCCATGCAGCCGGTTAAATTCAGAATTCTCACGGAACGAAAATCCGTTGGGTGACTTTCAGCCTGCAGGGCAATGTAACCGCCGCTAAGCAGGTCACCATTCTCAAGCTGCGGGCTGGTATATTCCATTACAACTTCTCCGTTTATCACGTGCTGAATCAAAGAATCGCCATAAGCAACCAGTTCTGCCGTAACCCAATCGTCGCCATGATTGGTTGGCCCACTTGACCCAATGCAGTGTTCCGTTCTTAGTTCATTGTTTACCACAACATGTGTTCCCGGTGTACAGATACTTCCATTGGGGCGCTCGTTTTCGCCATCACCACCCAGCAGCTGAAATTCGATGGAAGTGGGGAAATCCTGGCCAAGGTTCATGGTTTGTGCTGGCTGGGAGTGAAACATGATGCCATTGTTTCGGAAAGCCCATCCCGGCCCGCCTTCAGCCTGCTCGCCAATAAAGCGGTATTCTACCTGTAGCCGGTAGTAAGAAAAAGTGCGCTCGTAAAAAATGTGCCCAAACTCGTTGTTAAATCTTTCATACTCATGATAACGAACTTTTAGCAACCCATCTTCAACACGAAATGTGTTGGCAAAATTATCATTCAGTTCATATCCGGCAATCTTTAAATCCCAGCCGTCAAAATTTTCACCGTTAAAAAGTTCAACCCACTCCTCTGTATCGGGCGATAGCTGGGATGATGTTTCAGAACAGGAGATCAACAAAAACGTAGCGGTTAAGAAAATGATGAATGTACGCATGAGATTATAAAATTTAGGTGGCTATTTAGGTTTGACACTGAAATTTACAGGAAAAAGTGCAGGATGTTAAAATCTATATTTGCAGTTTTTAGACTATTTTATCTAATATAGTTTGCTTACCTTGTGCCTTTTACGTTAAAACAAATAGTACCATGCTCCAAAATCAACACAACTTCCACATACCGGTAATGGGAACCGGACACTCCATCGACAGCCCTATACGGGTAGCACACTTAGGCATACATTCGGTTATCTCTGTAGTAGATGATCTTTTGTGTGAAAAAATCAGAAAACATTACTGCTCCGAGTTCAATCTCCCCTACAAAAATATACCCCGCTCAGCAGCTGACGGCAGGGCAGACAGGATCACCGCATATCTTGATACCGTTGCACATATAGTTTCAGAGAAATTCAACGATTTGCGGAATCAGCCATTCTTTGAGAACAGTGAGAAAGACCGATACTTCAACTTGCTGCCGGATGAAAATCCGCTACGAAAAAGTTATGAGTATGCGCGCACAGTTACAGACCGCGCCCTGCAAAGTGATCTTTTCAAAAAATTGACCGACAGCATGACACCCGGCTCCATCGATGTGAACATTATGGCAAAGGTGGATGCACTGAAAATGGATAAAAATGATGTGCCGTTGAGCAGTGAATTCAGCGATGCAAATGCTGCACTCAGAGGGTTTATGAATAGTGTGGTGTCATCAGGTCTGGTGCTTTCGGCAGGTTTTAACCCAAGATTATATAGCTACCTGGCTGAATTCAAAGATTTTTATCGGGATAAAACCGGCAAGGCGAAAAAGCACATTATTCTGAAAGTAAGTGATTTTCGGTCAGCATTAATTCAGGGAAAATTTCTTGCCAAAAAAGGAATTGAAGTGGCCGAGTTTCGAATTGAATCGGGTTTGAATTGTGGTGGCCATGCATTTGCATCAGATGGACAGTTGTTGCCGGTACTTTTGAATGAATTCCGAGAGAAAAGAGATCAGCTTCAAAAAACATTCGAGCCGATGATCCGCTCTTTTTATGAATTACAAGGCTGGGATTATCCCGAAAACAGTGATGAAATTGCAAAACCAAAAATTACCGTTCAGGGTGGCATTGGCAACTCAGGTGAGCAACAGCGTCTCTTGAACGATTTCGAAATGGATGCCACAGGCTGGGGAAGCCCGTTCTTGCTGGTTCCTGAAGCAACCTGTGTAGACGAATTTACATCAGAAAAACTGGCAGCTGCTGCCGAAAACGACCTCTATTTGAGCAACGTATCTCCGCTTGGAGTTCCGTTCAATAACATTCGTGGATCAGGCTCGCACATTCACACAAAAGAGCTGATTGAGAAAGGAAAGCCTGGGTCAAAATGCCCGAAAGGTTACCTGGTATCAAACACGGAGTTTACAGAAAATCCAATCTGTACGGCATCAGCGCAATATCAGATTTTAAAGATCAATCAGATCGAAGAGAGTGATATGTCTGCCGAGAAAAAGGGCCGCGAGAAAGAAAGCGTGCTGGATAAAACCTGCTTGTGCACCAATCTTGGCACAGGTTCACTCATCCGCCTTGGAATCGTGAAACCGGAATATGGACGGCAGGCAATCTGCCCGGGCCCAAATATCGCATGGTTCAACCGAACCTACACACTGGATGAAATGGTAGATCACATTTATGACCGGGTTGAATCACTCGTTCCAAAAGGGCGGCCACACATGTTCGCCAAAGAACTGGAGATGTATGTAGACTACATTGAAAAGATGCTTGGCCAGTGCGAACAGGGCACGCCGGAAATGAAAAAGCTTGAGAGAATGAGGAAAAACCTGCATGAAGGAATCTCATTTTGCGAGGCAATTTCGGAAACAAAAGCCTACAGAGAGGAAAATCTTAAATCCCTGAAAGAGGCATGCATGAGCCAGCGAATTCGGCTTGATGAGCTCTTTGCCGTTTGTGAGCCTGCTGAATAAACAGCAGGTACCAGATTAGTTTGTGAACCTATCAGGAAGTTTGCTATCCTCTCGGGATAAATGCGCCCTGATGAAAGGGTGGCATACCCCGGGTTTCACAAACGTTTATTAGCTATGTCCATATTCTTTTGGGTAGTTCTGCTCTATCTTGCCCTGTTGATGGGAATTTCCATCTGGAAAAGC
>SLLL01000162.1 GCA_007134085.1 Balneolaceae bacterium | reverse complement strand
TTCTTGAAATGTGGAATAATACCTGACAAATTTACCTCACATTTTTTGGTCAGAATGAAGGGCTGGATTTTCCTTATGTTTATTGAGATATAACCCAATTGCCAATGCTTGTTAATGACCCCGTAAAAAAAGCCCTCATCATCAGCCTGGTTGTTTCATCAATCAGTTTGTCGGTTAAAATTGGTGCGTTCATCATAACCGGGTCAACTGCGGCACTGTCGGATGCGGCAGAATCGGTGGTGCACTTCTTCGCCGTTATGTTTGTGGTGTATGGCTACTATTTAAGCATCAAGCCACCTGATGATGACCATCACTACGGCCATGAACGCGTGGAGTTTCTCTCGGTTGGGGCGGAAGGAGCCATCATTATTGTGGCGGGCCTTACCATTATCTACCATGCCGTGATGAGTGCCATAACCGGCATTGAAATCACCAACATGGATGCCGGTATTGTGATGCTGATTGTTGCTGCACTTATCAACCTGGCACTTGGCAGTTATGTAGTTCGGGTGGGGCGAAAGCATAACAACATGATTGCCATAAGCAACGGCAAGCACACCCTTACCGATGTATGGACCAGCGGCGGTGTGGTAACGGCACTTGTTTTGATTCACTTTACAGGCTGGCTCTTTCTTGATGTGGTTGTAAGTTTCATTATGGCAGGCTACATCATGTTTGAGGGCTACAAATTGCTGCGTTTCTCTGTACTTGGGCTGATGGATACACGGGATGAAAATGTGGACGCAGCATTGATAAACGTGCTTGAGAACAACCTTCCTGCAAGTGTAAAAGGTTGGCATCACCTTCGCCATCGCACATCCGGCAGTACAACCTGGGTGGAATTACATCTTGTGCTTGATGATGAGATCATTCTGAAAGACGCACATTACGAAGCAACCAAAGTAGAGCGCAGGCTGATTGACGCCCTGAAAACCGACGCTATTATCACCATCCACCTCGAGCCGGACGAACACCACGACGAAGCCCACAACCTGCTTGATGGGGCAAATAAATCGAAGGATTTGGATGAGTTTGCTTAGCGTCTGTCCAATCTTTTGTAAATAGTTTTTGATAGTTACACAGTTCTCGCAAAGCAATTTCTGCATAAACACCTCAGCGAACGGCTAAAAAGAATTTAGCCTACGTATAATCTACATAGCTTATCAGGGAAATCACTATAGATTTCTTAATTTATTTTAATCATGTTGATATATTAAGGATGATTATAACGGTAAGTGATGGCTGGGAAAGAAAAAAAATTAAATACCAAGGAGCTTTTCTTTAACTACACCACCGAGATGGCGTGTATTGCCGGGTTTGACGGGTACTTCAAGGAGTTGAACCCCGCATGGAGCCGGGTACTTGGATGGAGCACAGAAGAGTTGCTGGCCAGGCCGTGGAATGATTTTGTGCACCCTGATGATCTTGAAGCAACAGATTCCATTACAACCACAATTGTAGATGGAAAAGAAGTGCACTCCTTTGAGAACCGGTATATTTGCAAAGACGGTTCGGTTAAATGGCTCTCCTGGAACTCACGCCCTTACCCTGAGGAAGGTATTTTGTTTGGTGTTGCCCGGGATATTACAGATCAAAAGAGAGCAGATTTACATTTACGTAGAAGTAAAAATCGAACAAGAGCATTTTTGGATGTTAGCCGTAGACTGATAAAGGCAGAATATCAGGAAAATATAATGCAGGTAGTTGTGGATAATGCATTGGATGCCATTGGACTGGAAACGGGGGCAATATACTTTCTTTCTGAAGACGGACAATCTCTCTTGTTAAAGGCAACTGCACCACCGCTACCAGTTGATTTTCCTAAAGAGCTACAGATAGCCGATTTAGATGATCATCCCCATATTAAAAAAGCTATTCAAACAGGTAAACATGTTCTAATTCAGGATACAAATAAGACTAAACTCACGCA
The DNA here is from genome assembly GCA_007134085.1 of Balneolaceae bacterium. GTDB lineage: Bacteria > Bacteroidota > Rhodothermia > Balneolales > Balneolaceae > Rhodohalobacter. The sequence goes on along the minus strand of SLLL01000162.1, from coordinate 3,385 downwards.
ACCTGAAAAAAGTGTAGTTAGCATACGCGATATACATTCCAATTTGTATCTGCCAATTATTATAAGTGGCCGGGCAAACGGTGTGCTTATTATTAAGTAGATCAAAGCCATATACGTTTGATGATGAGGAAATCGGCCTTATGCAAGGCTTTGCTGACCAGGTTGCGCACATCATAAAAAACACGCAAAATTACAGGGAGCTTGAAAGTAAAACTGAAGAGCTGCAGAAAGAGATAACTAACCGACTTAAGACAGAAAAAGCACTAAGACAGAGTGAAGAGAGTTACCGCCTTCTTTTTGAAAACAATCCACACCCAATGTGGCTGTACGATATTGAAACATTAAAATTTATTGAAGTAAACGAGGCTGTAGTTCAAAAATATGGATACACCAGAGAGGAGTTTCTCTCAATGTCTATACTTGATGTTCGCCCTCCCGAAGATGTAGATAAGTTGTTAGATCACATCAAAAATGATAAAGAAGAGCTTTCTTACTCAGGAGAGTGGCAGCACAAACGAAAAAATGGGGATCTGTTTTGGGTAGAGGTAATTTCACACAAACTGAACTACAAGAATCATAATGCCAAACTGGTACTTTTGAATGATATAACCGAGAGAAGAAGGGCGGTTAATGAATTGAGAGAGAGTGAATTTCTTCTGAATGAGGCTCAAAAAATTACAAAGCTTGGCAGCTGGAATTTCGATTTCAGGAATGATGTGTTAACATGGTCGGATGGCTTATATGATGTGTTTGATGTTGACAGAGATACGTTTAAAGAAACCCATGGTTCTTTCTTAAGCCTTATTGACGAAGACGATCGCGAACGCGCACAGCAAGTGAGCCGGCATACTCAAAAAACCGGGGAGCCATTCCATATTATATACGGAATAACCACGCCTAAAGGCGAACGCCGGCAGATAGAGGAGTATGGATTTGCCGAAAAAGATGATCTGGGAAACATTGTGCGGCTATATGGAACAGCACAAGACGTAACTGAGCGGATCGAAATACAGGAGCATTTGCTCAATTCCGACAGAATTTTCCGATATGCATCCGATATGCTTTGCATTGTTGGGTTTGATGGTTTCTTTAAAATAGTGAATCCAGCATGGACGAACGTGCTTGGCTGGAGTGAAGAAGAGCTCTTATCAAAACCATACAGAGAATTTGTACACCCTGATGATCGTGAGCTGACCGATCAAGAGGATGAAAAAGTAGTAGTCGGAGAAGGCTCTCTTGATTTCGAAAACAGATATCTCTGCAAAGACGGAAGCTACAAGTGGCTCTCTTGGAAATCTTTCCCATTTATTGCCGAACAAAAAGTATATGCAGTAGTTCGGGACGTTACAAAACAGAAAGAGATTGAACAGGGCCTTGTAAGGTTATCTACCGCGGTTGAACAAAGCCCGGCAAGCATTGTTATTACTGATCTTGAAGGGAATATTGAATATGTAAACCCGGCTTTTTCTAAGTTGACAGGATACACAGCGGAAGAAGCAAAAGGCAAAAACCCGAGTATTCTTAAATCCGGTAGTCAGTCCGATAAGTTTTACAAGAATCTCTGGAAGACAATTACATCAGGGAATGTGTGGAGAGGTGAACTTCATAACAAGAAAAAGAATGGCGAGCTTTACTGGGAAAGAGCAACCATAGCCCCGGTTAAAAACAGCGAGGGAGAAATTATCAATTACCTTGCCATTAAGGAGGATATCACTGAATACGTAGAAACACAAAATCAGCTTGAGGAGAACCGCAGCCGGTTGAAATTTCTCAGTGATAATATACCGGATGGTTTTGTATATCAGATAAATACCGGCAAGGCAGGAGAAAAGAGAGATTTTAGTTACATAAGTGCCGGTGTGCAAGAGTTGTTTGGTATTACGGCTGATGAAATATTGAAAAATCCCCAAACCATTTATAGCAAGTTCTTAGAAGATGATGCTATCATTCTTGCAGAGAAAGAGAATGAGGCATTGAAGTCCAAATCAACAATGACGGCTGAAATTCGCTTCAAAGATCCTGAAGAAAACATTCGTTGGTTGCTTCTCTCTTCGGTGCCAAGAAAAAGGAAGAATAATGATGTTATTTGGGATGGTATTGGAATTGACATCACAGAACTAAAGCAAGCTCAGGAGCAAATTCAGCAATCTGAAGAGAAGTATCGAATAGTATCTGAAAATACCTATCACTGGGAGTTTTGGGAAAGAGAGGACGGAAGTTTTATTTATAACTCTCCTTCATGCGAACGCATTACAGGTTATACCGTTGCCGATTTTGAAGACCCGGAATTATTGATTCAAATCATCCATCCCGATGACCGCGAGCGCTATAAACAACACAGGCAAAAAACCTGGCAAGAACATGGCCCAGGCCATTGTAGCTTCAGAATTTATCATAAAAATGGGGATTTAAGGCATGTAGAGAATGTTTGCCAACCTGTGTATAATGAAAAGGGAGATTGTATTGGTATCAGGGGTACCAATATTGATGTAACAGAAAGAAAGAGAATTGAACGGAAGCTCATAGAGAGTGAGAAACGATTCCGTGAAATTTTCGAAACCCTGCCGGTAATATCTGTTCAGGGGTACAACCGAAACCGGGAAGTGATCTACTGGAATAAAGCGTCTGAAGATCTGTATGGTTATAGCAGAGATGAGGCAATGGGGCAAAAACTCGAGGATCTCATCATACCGGACGAAATGAGAGAAGATGTGATCACTAACATTCAAAACTGGCTCGACCATGATATTGTAATACCCTCGGCTGAAATAACTCTGCAGAAGAAAGATGGCTCAAAGGTATATGTATTTAGCAATCATGTATTGTTGAAGAACATGAAAGGTGAGCCAGAAATGTTTTGTATTGATATAGATTTAACGGAATTACATGAAAAAACAGAGGTTATCGAAGAAAGCGAACTCTATCACCGTTCTCTTATTCAAACCATCCCTGATATGGTGATTGTATTTGACAAGGAAGGTAAGTTTCTGGATATCAAATACTCCGACAGACAAAACCTGATGATGGAACCATCCAAGTTTTTAGATAAAAAAGTTGAAGAGATTATGCCGGCTGAAGTAGCAGAAAAGCAAATGAAGGCTACCAAGAAATGCCTTTCAGAACAAAAGGTAGTAAGCTTTGATTACTCTCTTCAATCTAATGGTGAGACAAAATACTTTAACTCAAGAAGTGTTGCGTTCGGTGAGGATAAAGTAATCGCTACGATCAGGGATATTACAGACTATCAGGAAAATCTCGATCGCATTAAACAATTACTTACAGTACAGGAGAAGCAGAACGAAAAGCTTCTGAATTTTACGCACATTGTATCTCACAACCTCAGGTCGCACACGGCAAATATGCAGGGGATTTTTTCTCTGCTGCA
>SLLL01000229.1 GCA_007134085.1 Balneolaceae bacterium | reverse complement strand
GGTTTATGATTCCGCAATATACCTCGGCTGCACTTGTTTCCGAGAATAAAGTACTCGCTCATCCCTCCTCAGTTGATTCTATTCCAACCAGCCTTGGGCAGGAAGATCATGTAAGCATGGGGAGCATCAGTGCACTTCATCTTCTTAAAATCTATGAAAATGTGGAGACAGTGCTGGGAATTGAGCTCTTTACCGCTGCCCAGGCACTTGATTTTCGTAAGCCGCTTAAACCCGGTGATGGAGTGGAGACAGCGCATAAAATAGTTCGGGAAGCTATTCCGCACGCTACGAAAGATCATTTCTTTAAAGATGATATTAATAATGCTATCCGGCTGATAAGCAGCAGAAAACTGGTAGATGAAGTTGAAGCAACCGGCTGCCTTTTGAGCTGAACTCACTATGCAGAAAAGAATTATTATCGCCGGCCCAACAGCATCAGGTAAAACGAAGCTATCTCTGCAAGTTGCCCGCGAAATAGATGCAGAAATCATCTCTGTTGATTCGCGGCAGTGTTATAAATATCTGGACATTGGCACCGCTAAACCATCCTTTGAGGAGTTAGCCCTTGTAAAGCATCACAATATTTCGATTTTAGAGCCACATGAGCAGGACTCTGTTGCTAATTTCAAAAACCGGGCTAACCGTTATGTGGCTGATATTGAATCACGCGGAAAGCGGGTGATATTTTGCGGTGGCAGCACACTTCATCTGCAGTCACTTATTCATCCTTTAGATGATATCCCATCATCAAACAAAGAGAATATAGAAAGGCTTAACAAGCTGGCTGATGAAAAGGGTATTGAAGAGCTGTACAATCTTCTTTTGGAAACAGATCCTGAGTATGCCTCAAAAATGGATGGAAAAAACAGGCAGCGCATTATCCGTGCGCTCGATGTTTGGCAGCAAACCGGAAAGCAATTCAGCAGTTTTCACAGTGATAAGCCGTTTCAGCTTTCCGAAAATATGGAGCTGTTTGTGCTTCATCACCCGAGAAAGGTGCTTCATCAGCGTATAGAAAAAAGATCAGATGCCATGTTTACGGCAGGGATTGTAGAGGAAACAAAACAAATTCTTGAGATGGGTTTTACCGGCGAAGAGCAGGCACTGCAAACGGTTGGCTACAGAGAGGTTTTGGATTTTTTGGATGGAAAATTAAGCGAAAAGGTGATGGTTGAGAAGGTGAAAACATCAACCAGAAGATACGCAAAAAGACAAATCACCTGGTTTAGGCGCTGGCCATTTGCAACCATACTCGATATGAGTAAACTCTCTGAAGCAGAGGCTTTGCAGGCTGTAGCTGCAGTTTGAGGAGGGTGAAATTTTGTGTCCATCCGGTTTCGCGTGGCACTTCACAAAGGCTAACACAGGCACGGCACACTCAGAATCATAAACCTTTGAGCTGCCATTGGTAAATGGCATTCCAGGCTCTCTTTTTCCTCACTATTGTTAGCAGCTAAGCTGCATAACCGTTAACTTATGCAATCCTAACAGACATCAAACAGTTGTATGTATAAAGCAAAAGTTAATATTACACTTAGAAAGTCAATTCTCGATCCAAAAGGAAAAGCAGCCCATCATGCACTTCAAAACCTGGGGCTCAACAATGTTGAGGATGTACGCATCGGTAAATTTGTTGAGATGAATATTGAAGCAGGTTCAAAAGATGAAGCTTACGCACTTGCAGAAACTGCCTGTACAAAGCTGCTTGCGAATGAAGTGATGGAGGATTTCCGGATCGAGATTGAATAAGATCCACTCTATGAAGAGTTCTGTTGCCCGAAATATCCGTTATAGCATGTTTGCCCAGGAACCTAAGAAAAATCCTCAGGTTGATGTGCTTGTTGAAACGGCAGAGGAGGAGGCGATCGACACCCCGTGGCGGTTAATTCTTTATGATGATGACATCCACACGTTCGATGAGGTAATCAATCAGCTTATAAAAGCGTTAGGATGCAGCAAGCCTAAAGCGGAAGAACTTACATACAAGGTGCACTTTGAAGGAAAAGCACTGGTTTTTGAAGGAAATTTTGAGGAGTGCCTCAGAATCAATGCAGTATTGCAGGAAATTCAACTAATTACTGAAATAAAAGGATAAAACTGTGGCAAAAAAAATTGGAGTAATCGTGTTTCCCGGGTCAAATTGCGACCACGACGCATACCATGCAATGAAACATGTAATGAATGCCGAAACGGAATTTTTATGGCACAAGGATACAAACCTCGAGGGAATTGATCTTTTGATTGTACCCGGTGGATTTTCGTATGGGGATTATTTAAGGTCGGGTGCTATTGCGCGGTTTTCTCCTGTAATGAATGCCGTACAGAATTATGTAAAAGAGGGCAGGCCGGTTCTTGGCATCTGCAATGGCTTTCAGATTCTACTTGAGGCAGGCCTTCTGCCTGGCGCTATGCTGCACAATGAAAAACTTAGGTTTGTCTGCAAAAATGTTCACATCCGTGTTGAGAGTGCACAATCTCAATTTACTTCAGGATTGAAAAAAGGGGATGTACTTAAGATTCCTGTATCTCATGGAGAAGGCAATTATTTTATTGATGAAGATGGCCTGGCTTCACTCGAAGAATATGATCAAATAGCATTTCGATATTGTACAGCTGCCGGTGAAATTACAGATGAGGCAAATTTTAATGGATCTGTTTCTGCAATTGCGGGCATCACAAACCTTGAGGGCAACGTATTGGGTATGATGCCTCACCCCGAAAGAGCGATGGAGCCTATTCTTGGAAACAGCGACGGAATTGTTTTCTTCAATTCTGTATTTAATACACTGCAACTTGCCTGATTACACCGGTTATTTGTGAGTAAAAATGTACCTGACCTTACAGCCTGAATGAAAACACACGTAGATGACAACCTAACACTGTACAGCAAAGAGCTTGTAAAGAGTTATCGAAAGCGGGTTGTGGTGAATAAAGTGTCCATTAACGTGAAACAGGGGGAAATTGTAGGGCTTCTTGGGCCAAACGGAGCAGGCAAAACCACCACTTTTTACATGTTTACCGGTATTATTAAACCGAATGCAGGCAAGGTGTTTTTGAATGAGGTAAACATCACCCGAAAACCAATGTATCAGCGGGCCAGGATGGGGGTTGGCTACTTATCACAGGAGCCGAGTGTGTTCAGAAACCTCACTGTGCGTCAGAATCTAACCTCAGTTCTGGAGTTTCACTCGATGAAAAGATCTGAGATTAAGGAGCGGGTTGACCGCTTGATTGAAGAGTTTGGCCTCGAAAAAGTGATCAACAATAAAGGGTATAGTTTATCGGGCGGGGAGAGAAGGCGAACAGAAATTGCGCGTGCACTGGTGACGAATCCAAAGTTTATTCTGCTCGACGAGCCTTTTGCAGGGGTTGACCCCATTGCTGTTGAAGATATTCAGCAAATTGTTGCCGACCTGAAAAACCGAAATATTGGCATCTTCATCACCGATCATAATGTTCATGAAACACTGGCCATTACAGACAGAGCATACCTGATGTTTGAAGGAAAAATACTTCGTGAAGGAACGGCTGAACAGCTCGCTGAAGATGAAGAAGCCAAAAAACTCTATTTGGGAAGACAGTTTAAACTCGACAGATACGTATAATTCACCACCATGAAAGAGATCACCGCAGAAGAGTTAAAGCAAAAAATTGAAAACGGGGATTCATTCACACTGCTTGATGTACGTGATGCCCATGAGCTATTTATCTCGAATATTGAAACAGAAAAAATAAACATCCCCTATGATGATTTGAAAGGCAGGCTAGGGGAACTGTCAAAAGAGGGCGAAATTATTGCCATGTGCCGCAGCGGCAACAGCAGCACGGATGCCTGTAACTTACTTGCAGATGCCGGTTTTACGAATGTCAAATCACTAAAAGGCGGTATCAATGAGTGGGCATCAAAAGTTGATTCTTCTCTGCCCATTTATTAATCCAATCCATCTGCTGTTTTAAAATTTCTTGAATTATGGATGTAAGGCTTCCGAAGTCTTCAAAAATAATAAGCTGAAGCTGCTTTATGTAGTGGCAGCAATCTGAGAAAAGAGCTCTTCGTTGCTTTCCGTACGCCTGATAACCTGTAATAGCATCTGGATTGACTCTTTTGGTGATTTTTTCAACAAGAATCGGCGAACCATGTTTCTCTCTTCAAGCGAATCGGTAATAAACTTATCCTCGTTACGGGTACCGGATGCCGCTATATTGATTGCCGGGTAAATTCTGTCGTTAGCTATTTCGCGGTCCAGCACAAGCTCCATGTTGCCGGTGCCTTTAAACTCCTCAAAAATCAGGTCGTCCATGCGCGAGTTTGTTTCGATAAGGCAGGTAGCAATGATGGTAAGCGAGCCACCACCTTCAATTTTTCTGGCGGAGCCAAAAATTTTCTTTGGAATTTCGAGTGCGCGGATATCGAGGCCACCGGAAAGTGTTCTGCCACTGTTTGATTGCGCTGCATTATACGCCCGCCCCAGGCGTGTTAGAGAATCGATAAGCAAAACGGCATGCTCTCCATACTCTGCCTTACGTTTTACATAACCAAGTGCCATTTCAGAGATGCGAACATGGCTGTCGGTTGGTTTGTCATTTGAAGATGCAAATACTTCTGCATTTGTTGACCTGAGAAAGTCGGTAACTTCTTCCGGCCGTTCATCAACCAAAAGAATTCCGGTGTGTATTTCAGGGTGATTTTCTGTGAGGCTTCGGGCAATTTTTTTAAGTAAAACAGTTTTGCCTGTTCGTGGCGGTGCCACAATTAAAGCCCGCTGCCCACGCCCAATTGGGGAGATTAAGTCCATCACCCGAAGTTCAATATCGTCGGGCTGTTTACCCAGTTCGATGTATTCGTTTGGCATAATCGGGGTTTGCAGCTCAAACCGATTAATTTTCTGCCACTCTTCAGGGGCTTTGCCATTTATTCTTTCAATAGAATAGACATGGCGGTTACCGCTTTGATCTTCCTCAAACTCCCCCTCCATTACTAGGCCCGATCTTAAATCGTGATGTTTCACTTCATCGGGTTTCAGGAACGGATCTTTAGGGTTGTAGGAAAACTCAAAATCAATACGCCTGATAAACCCATACCCTTTTTCATTAATCTCAAGAATGCCACTGTACCTGCCGCCAATTCTTGTTTGCTGATTATGGTGAAATTTTGGAATGAAAATATTTTTTTTAGGCCCTTTGTTTCCCTTATGGGAGGATTTTTTTCGGCCCTTGTTGTTTTTACGTGAACGTGCCATGCACTGTCTGTTCTAATGTTTAAATGATAACGTGATCTGAAAAATGAGATGCTCTACATGGTAATTGATGGAAGAGCAGAAATACTGTTTCAAAAAAAGAGGGGTAGAAAATATGTTGAGTGACGCT
>SLLL01000212.1 GCA_007134085.1 Balneolaceae bacterium | reverse complement strand
TATAAATAAAAATATTATAATAAAAGCGCTTCTAAGTAAAAATTATTTACGAATTGTAAAAAAACTGTTGCAACTCTTAAGAAATAGCTTTATACATGCTGTTCGAAATTAATATGCATTTAATTCGTGTACTTGTTCAGATGCATTTTATTGTATGGAAGCAGGTATAAATACTTATTGATTCATTTAGTTATCTGTTTAGTGATAATAATTATTCTTTACAAGATAACTTCATGTTTTAATTGTGTTAAACCATTACATATTAACCAAAACAACATTTATGAAAAGTAAATTTTACATACTCTTTCTCACTCTGTTCTGCTTAGCTGCAACAGAGGCATTTAGTCAGGGTTTCACAGTTTCAGGTACTGTAACAGATGCCTCAACAGGCGAAGCCCTGCCGGGTACAACTGTTACTGTTCCTGCTTTAAACCGGGGTGGTGTAACTGACATTGACGGTAACTACTCAATAGAATTGCCCGCAGGTGACCACCAGGTTGTGGTAAGCTTTGTGGGTTATCAGCGATTTAGCCGAAACATAACAATCACAGATTCAGATGTAACACTAAACATCGAGCTGCGCCTTGATGTAGTTGGCCTGGATCAGGTAGTAGTTGTTGGATTTGGTGAAATTTCACGCAGGGATGTAACCGGCGCTATTGCATCGGTACGTGGCGAAGACTTTCAATTTGCACCTGTTAATTCTGTAGAAAATGCAATGCAGGGGCGTACAGCCGGTGTATTTATACAGCAAGATGGTGGTAAGTTGGGCCAGGGTATTCAGATGAGAATACGTGGTGCCTCTTCGGTAACTGCAAGTAACCAGCCACTCTACGTAATTGATGGTATTCCTGTAGTGATGGACGATTTTTCCATCAGCTCGGCACGAACCAATCCACTGGCACAGTTTAACTTTAATGATGTAGAATCCATCCAGGTGCTTAAGGATGCTTCTGCAGCTGCTATTTACGGCTCTCGGGCTGCTAATGGCGTTGTTTTGATTACTACCCGCCAGGGACGGCCGGGACGTACTCAGTTCAATTACTCATTCCAGCAGGGCTTCAGTGAGCCTACAAACACAATTGAAATGATGAATGCTCAGGAATACATAAATTATATGTACCAGGCAGCTATCAATGGCGATAATTTTGCAGGAAGCACATGGCGTGTACCTGAAATTGAATGGGTACTTGATACCTACTCTTTAGGTACTGACTGGAGAAGGTGCCTCAATACTGAGTTTGGCGGCCAGGGCCTCGACTGCCCGGTTGATACAGACTGGCAGAGTGAAGCATTTCAGGATGCAGGCATGTTTTCGCACGATCTTTCCGCTTCTGGTGGTAATGAATCAACCCGCTTTTATGTAAGTGGCCACTACAGCGATCAGGATGGTATTCTAATTAACGATAGATTCCAGAGGATCTCAGCACGTATTAATTTGGACCACACTGCAACAGATAGGCTCAATCTTGGAATGAACCTGTCTACAGGAAGAAGCTTCCATAACAGGCTTTCAACAGACAATGCGTTCTCTACTCCTATACAGCTTATTGCACAAATGCCTGTGAGCCCACTTTACTATCCTGATGAGGGTTCTCTGCCAAACTATGTGCCAACAGACGTTTTGAATGATGATACATTCTATTACAATGGTGTGCTTCACCGCGATTTCACCAAGTATGAAGTAACTACTATGCGAACCACTGGTAACTTTCACCTTGGTTATAGCCTGAGGCCCGATCTTGAGTGGAGATCAGAGGCATCAGCTGATATAGTGACCGGTAAAGATGATCAATGGTACAGCCCGCGTGTTGCTCGTGGTTTTGCAACTGCTGCTAATGGTGGATATGCATCTGTTGCATGGCAGCAAACGGCATCATATACTACTTCACACTTTTTAACCTATAATTCCAACATTACAGAGAATTCAGCTCTGAATGCCACAGCAGGTTTGAGCTATCAGTATAACGACTATAACTACAGCTTTACTGCCGGTTCTGGTTTTCCGAATGATTCTTTCCAAAGGTTAACAAGTGCAGCAAACGTACTTTCTGGATCCACTACCGGATCTGAGTATAGTTTCCTTTCTTACTTTGCACGGGCAAATTATACCCTTCTCGACCGTTACCTTTTCTCTGTGAGTGGCCGGGTAGATGGTTCATCACGATTCGGGCGGGATAACCGTTATGGATTTTTCCCAGCTGGTTCTCTTGGATGGATTCTTACTGACGAAGACTTTGCAGAGCCAATTCTTGATGTGCTTACATACCTAAAGATTCGAACAAGCTATGGTATAACCGGTAATGCTGCCATAAGCAACTTCGGTTCACTTGGCCTTTGGGGTGGTACTTCCTATGCGGGCCTTTCAGGTACAAACCCATCTCAAATTCCTAATCCAAACCTGACATGGGAAACTACAAAGCAATTTAATATTGGTTTCGATTATGGTTTCTTCAACAATAGGGTTAGTGGTGAGTTCGACTATTATGTGAAGAATACCGAAGATTTACTTCTTAGTGTTCAAATTCCTGCAACTTCAGGTTTCAACACTACGCTTAGAAACGTAGGTAACATGGAGAATAAAGGATGGGAACTCTCTGTGAACACTATCAACGTTGATCGAAGAATTAGCTGGACAAGTAACTTCAATATCTCCTCCAACAGAAACAAGATTACAAATCTTGACGGCCAGGTTATTACTGCAGGCCTTGCAGGGCTAAACCGAGCAATGGAAGGGTATGCAATTGGTGTTTTCTATGCTCCTGAATTCTTTGGTGTAGATCCTGAAAATGGTAATGCACTATTCAGTATTTATGAGGATGAAGACTCTTGTAGTAATTTTGTTGAAACAACTACAAACTTCAATGCAGCTACTCGTTGTGTTATTGGTGACCCAAATCCGAAATTTGTGGGTGGTTTTGGAAACACATTAAACTATCGTGGGTTTGACCTAAATGTGCTCTTCCAGTTTGTTTATGGTAACGATGCTTACATTGGTGGCCATGGAAGATGGAGCCGTGGTAACGGTATATTTGAGGATAACTCGGTTAGAGATCAGCTCAATAGCTGGACCCCTCAAAACACAGATACAAATGTACCAGAAGCACGATTCATCGTAACTAACGGTAATCAGCACTCATCACGTTATATCTCTGATGCATCGTACCTGCGCCTGAAAAACGTAACTCTTGGTTATGAACTCCCGGTTAACAGAGTTCGGCAGCTTGGATTAAACAAAGTTCGCCTCTATGCAACCGGCGTAAACCTGTTAACATGGACAAGCTACGAAGGCTGGGATCCTGAAATGAATACCGACTTCCTTGCCGGTAACATATCACAGGGAACAGACTTCTACACCGCTCCACAAGCCCGTACTATTACTTTCGGGATTGATATTGGTTTCTAATAAGGAGTTTGTAAACAAGAACATCACGATATAATTCATTATGAAAAAATTTAAATATATATTTTTAGCACTCATTATCGGTGTTGCATTTGCAGGATGTGATGACCTCCTTGATCTGGAGCCACAGGCATCCATTTCTGATGAGATTGCGCTTTCCACACCGGATAACGTAGAGACCGCCTTAATTGGTGGTTATGCATCACTTGGAGCATCGAATGCATATGGAGGCCACTACATATTTTTGACCGACATCTTTGCAGCTCCTGCAAATGAGATATTTTTCAACGGAACATTCACCCAGCCCCGGGAAGTGAACGCGAAATCTATTCTCATCGATAACAGTTATATGGCAGGATATTGGTCAACCAGCTTCAATATCATCAATAGAACTAACAACGTTCTTGCTGCGCTTGATGTATTTGAAGATGCAGCCCGCCGTACACGCGTAGAGGCAGAGGCAAGGTTTTTACGCGCAACAGCCTACTACAACCTTGTTGTAGCGTATGGAAAAGCGTATAACGACGGTAACCCGCAGAATAACCCAGGGGTGCCAATTATTGTGACTCCAACACGGGTTGCTGATGAAACACTTGAAGTGGAAAGGGCATCTGTAGCAGAAGTGTATGATTTTGTACTTTCCGACCTCACCTTTGCGAGAGATAACCTTCCTGCAACCAACGGTTTCTTAGCTGATACGTATGTTGCTAGCGCAATGCTCTCAAGGGTATATCTGAGCATGGGCAACTTTCCCCAAGCAGGTGCCCAAGCACAGCGTGTAATAGAATCAGGCAATTATGCACTATTCCCTGATATCAGCGATAATTATGTGCGGGTGCAAAATGGGTCGGAAACAATTTTCGCCATTCAGAATACCGAGACTACGTTTAGTAATGATATGGCTGTATTCTATGCACCAACTACATCGTTTGGCCGTGCAGATGTACAGGTAAGAGACATTCACCTGGAAAATTACGAGCCGGGTGATGCACGCGCAGAACTGTTCGTTGAAACAGCAAGGGGCCGGATGACTTTAAAGTATGCTTCACTTGACCCTTCTGTTGATCCACGCCGACGAAATATCAGCGTTCTCAGGCTTGCTGAGATGCATCTAATCAGAGCAGAGGTAAACTACAGGCTAACTGGCGCAGGCAATCCGGGAATTGGCGGTGCCACTCCAGAGGATGACATCAATGCCATCCGTGCCAGAGTAGGCCTCGATCCGCTTCCGAGCGTAACCCTTGCGCAAGTACTGCAGGAAAGGCGCAACGAGCTGATGTTCGAAGGCCAGCTGCTCAATGACCTCAAGAGGCTGGAAGGCTTTACCGTTGACTTGAACGATGAGCAGGTTCCCTGGAACAGTAACAGAATGGTATTCCCGATACCTGAGCGCGAAATGAACGTAAATTCAAGGCTCGTTCAGAATGCTGATTACTAATCAATTAGATTAGATTATTAAACTGGCAGTTTAGTTTTAAAGCCCTGAGATTTCTCAGGGCTTTTTTTTATCTCCGAAATTTAGCCCCTTCATAGATAGAAAAAAGAGAGTGATGTGTGGTAAGAACAAACTCTATTCCTGTAGGCCATGCGATAGGGGAAATTATATTTTTTTTGTTCAATTTGGTGTGCTGTTTTGCACTTCAGATTAAAACCAATATAGGAGCTATAAAATTTGCATTAAAAGCGCTTTTATATAAAAAAAATGTAATTTTTCAGCCCTTTTTTTGCTTTTTTGAACAAATGTCCTTATTTCATTGCCCTTTACTTAATATTAACATCATTTTACGATGTACACTCTATTCGTCGAAATGGCGATAGATTTAACCGAAATAAAAAAACTCATGAATTATGAGATCAAAACTGATACAATCCTTTCTCTTTTGCGCCTTGGCGTTAGTCTTATTGCCTTTAGAGGCTAAAGAGGCATATGCACAGGAACGTGAAGTTACGGGTACAGTAACTGAAGCG
>SLLL01000175.1 GCA_007134085.1 Balneolaceae bacterium | reverse complement strand
TCAGCTCCTGAATTTCGCGAAGAATACTCTGCAATGGCCTGCTGCGCTCGCGCCCTCTTGTGAAGGGAACCACGCAAAAAGCACACATATTGTCGCAGCCGCGCATAATGGATACAAAGGCGGTTACACCGTTACCGCTGGTTCGCACGGGGCTGATATCAGCGTAGGTTTCTTCGAGCGAAAGCAACACATTTACCGCCTTTCGCCCGTCTTCCACTTCCGCAAGCAGGTTGGGAATATCACGATAGGCATCGGGGCCAACTACAATATCCACAAGCTGTTCCTGCTCTATGATGCGGTCTTTAATGCGTTCTGCCATACAGCCTAAAACGCCAACTGTAAGCTGATCTTTCTCTTTTTTTAGCGACCTAAACTCCTTAAGCCGGTTCCAAACCCGCGTTTCAGCATTCTCACGGATTGAGCAGGTGTTCACAAATATTACATCAGCTTCTTCAGCTGTTTGTACTGGTGCCATGCCTTCGTCAAGAAGAATAGAATTCACAACCTCAGAGTCTGCAAAGTTCATCTGGCAGCCATAGGTTTCAATGTAGAATCGTTTGTTTTTCATGGAACCGGTTTTAAAAATATTTTACTGGTTTAAAACGGAGATAAAAATACGAATTTAATTTGTGGATGTCATTGCCCGAAATCTCTACTCAAGATGGGGTTTTTGACTATTGAACGGCCCTGAGGTTACCGTCAGTATCTGTCAGGAAAAAGAAAACATTGCGTCCACCAGAGGAGTTTTCAAATATACCATCGGTAGATTCGGCCCATCCGGCCACTGCGGTTTCATTTGACGAAGTTTGAACCAGAGACCTTGCACCCTCAGAACCTGAGCCTCCGAATGTATTTATCCAAAGCAATGAACCGGTTTGATCTGCTTTTGCAAGAAATACATCGCTTCCACCCAGATTCAGATCATTGAAATCGGCATCGTCAGATTGGGATTCTCCGGTGATTATGTATTGATTATTGGTTGTTTGAATTGCATCAAAAGCTGCATCGTTACTGCTTCCGCGAATTACTTTTACCCACTCAGTGGTATAATTAGAAGAAAGTTTCATCAAAAAAGCATTTTGGCTGCCTGTGTTGTTATCAGAAAAAATACCTGATGATGAATCAGAACTTCCGGCCATTATAAAGCCGCCATCATTTGTTTGCCTGATAGACCTGCCGATATCAACCCCATCGCCGGCATAGCTTACAAGAGCAATGAACTGGCCGTTCACATCAAGCTCGAGTGTAAAAACCCCGGCATTACCGGGATTCAGCCCTGTAAAATTCCCATTTTGTGATTGATATGAGCCTGTAATAACAATGCCATTTCTAAGGGTTATGCCAATTCCAAAGGCTTCATCAGTTGAAGTGCCTCCTGCCGTGCGGGCCCAGATTGGTTCTCCATTTAAGTCGGTTAAGATTACGAAGGCGTCGCGGCTGGTGTTGTCTTTTATGAAGAATGTGAGATCGCTCGACTCTGTTGATCCGGCAACAAAGTAGCCATTTCCCGGAGCCTGAATTATGGCATGGGCAACATCATTTCCTGAGCCTCCATATTTCCTCGCCCAAAGAAGTTCACCATTGGGGCGAACTTTGATCAAAAAAAGGTCGGTGCCGCCACGATTTTGCCCGGAAAAGTCGCCGTCATTAGAATTGCTTACACCAGCAATAACAAAGTTACCGGCACGGTCTTCAATTAGATCATTTGCAACATCGGTGCCGCTCCCTCCAAATGTGCGAATCCATTCAACGGAACCATTTGCAGCAAGCTTGGTGAGATGGATATCCCTCTGGCGAATCCCCAACCCCAGAAAATCGCCATCATTCGAAGTTGTGCTTCCGGTAATCAGAAAGCCACCATCTGATGTTTGAATGATTTTGTTGGCTTCATCCTGCCCGGATCCACCAATAATTTTAGCACTTATATCACCAGCATCGATTCCATTATGATCATTGCCACCTATTGGCTCCAGATTGCAGGATGCCAATAAAAAAGCTAATGCCACGTACAAACCGATGCTGAAAATCCTGCATTGAAAATTAAAGATAGGCATGGGTCCATACATTCTGTAATTAGAGACAGTTCGCAACCGGCTCTTACCTGATAAAGTGATTAATTTACCTCAACAAGCTCAACATCAAATACAATAACTGATCCCAATGGAAAATCACTTGCTTGTCTTGGATCTACAGGTTGTAATTGATCTGAGCCAATATTCGCCGGGATAAACAGCTGATATTTTGCGCCTTCTTGCATCAGCTGTAAACCTTCTGAAAAACCGTCTACAACCCCATTCAAAGAGAAAGTGGCGGTTGTAATTCCAGGCGTTCTGTCAAAAACGTATCCATTAGTAAAAGTACCTGTATATCTAACAATGGCATTACTTGCGGGGCCTGGTGATTCACCGTCGCCCTCTTCAATAACCCGGTATTGTAAACCGGAATTTGTAACTGTAACATCCTCGCGCTGGGCGTTTTCTTCGAGAAATTGCGCAGGGTCTCTTAGAAATGAATCGAGTTTCATATTGAAAATCAGTACGGATCCGTTTTGTATGGGAGTACCTTGGGGTGGCTGTTGGCCGTATCCAAGCTCGGAGGGTAGCACAAGTTCGAACTCGGCACCTTCGCGCATTAGTTGAATGCCTTCAAAAATCCCCTCCAAGATATCATTTGTGAGTGTAAAATAGTCCAATTCTTCGGTTTCCAAAAACACTACATCATCAATCAGGCGGCCTTCATATTCAACGAATACAACTTTCCCAGCATCAGGCCGTTCGCCATCACCTTCGTTGATGATTCTGTAGAGCAACCCGCTTTCGGTCTGAATAACCCCTTCGCGTTGCGCGTACTCTTCGAGAAAATCGGTTTCATCAACCGGGTCGCCGAATGATTGTGAAGGTGCATCGAGGCATCCTATCAAAAAGATGGATATGAAAAGAAAGTAAGCTGTCTGCTTCATAATTAAATAATTTGTTGTGTAGCCGGGTCAGATTTCGGCCTGATCCGGTAATTGTTCGATTTGTATGCTGATTAATTTCATAGAAGATGGCAGTGTATGTTCTAAACGTTCTATTAACTTAATATTGTAGAACGATGGTTCCGTATAATCGCTCCAAAAAGCTCGCTGCGTGTCAATCTCAACAATAATTGATTCAATTTGGGCGGCATCAAAAAAGAGAACTTTTCTGTGAAGATTCTCAAATCCATCAAAAACAGCACTTGCCAAGGAGACGAGAAACGGGGACTGCTTCATCTCTTCATCAATAAGAAGGTTATGCATGCCAAACATATCCATACGGATATTGTGGCATATCAGCAGTAAATCATTTCGGGTTACTTTTGTGGAATCTCCCATCCCTGCCCGGTAGTATCTGAAATTTCTGCTGAGTTTTTGCCCCGCAGAAAGGGTTACTGCGGCTGTTGCTGCAGTAAATTGTGCAAGTTGAGAATTTATTTGGGCCATTCTGCCGGGTTTTCCCGCCATGCGTTAAGCATGTTCATATCTTCTGGTTTGATCTGTCCCTGTTCTAACGCAACATCTATCAGTGTAGCATAATCTGTAAGTGAATAAACGGGAATATTTCGCTCGGCGAATTTTTGTGTAGCTTCATCAAACCCGTATGTAAAGATGCTGATTACAGCACGTACATCTGCACCGATAAAAAGCAGTGCATCAATAACAGAGATGGCGGAGCCTCCGGTTGAAATTAAATCTTCAATCACAATGGTAGATTGCCCTTTATCAACACCGCCTTCAATTTGGTTGCCAAGGCCGTATGATTTTGCCTTTGCACGAACGTAAGCCATTGGCCTGTCGAGCGATTGTGCCACCCAGGCGGCGTGAGGAATACCGGCTGTAGCGGTGCCTGTAATTACGCCTACAGAAGGGCACTCTTTCTGGATAATATCAGTAAAGGCTTTTGAAATTTTCTTGCGAAGTTCCGGATGCCTGAGCGTAAGGCGGTTGTCGCAATAGATGGGTGAGTTCCACCCTGATGACCATGTGAATGGATTTTTTGGCCGTAGCACAACGGCGTTTATATCAAGCAGAGATTTTGCAAGCTCTCTGGAAAATGCGGAGTCAAGTATCATGTATGTTTTTTTAAATGTGGTATTCTTTATGCAAACTTTGGGAACAGGCGTTCAAGCCTGTCGCTAATAAAAGCCATTAATTTACGGTGCAAATGTTAAGCACGTATTACCTGTAAGTTTATTATCCGAGGCCGGGAACGAAGTGTATTAACAGTTTTAAACAAACAAGAGCGTACAATCCGGCCAGCAGATCGTCAGCTAATATACCGAATTTTCCGCGCATTTTTTCTACTGCTTTAATGCCGAAAGGTTTTAGGATATCGAAAATGCGAAAAAGCACAAAACCGGCAAGTAAAATCAGAAAGTCTGAGGATGTTTGGCTAAAACTTATAAACAAAAAAGTGGCCGTTTGGCCTGCGCTCTCGTCCATTACAAACTGGCCGGGGTCATCACCAAATTTCTCTACACTGGCATCGGTACTCCACAGGGAAAGGATAATGGTAAGTACTAACAAGAGCGGTATTCCGTAAACAGGTGAAACTATGGCAGCTACGTAGATTAAAGGCAGCGTAAAAAAACTGCCCCAGGTACCCGGGGCGAAAGGCATTAGGCCGGCGCCAAAGAGTGTTCCTACCCAAATTTTAAAGTTTTGCATGGCAGCCGTTTTAGCGGATAAAGAGGAAAGATGACTATTTAGGCCCAAAAATTATTCTGCGGTTTACAGCAAAATACTCAACGCCTGAATAAACAGTGATGGCAACTACAAGCATCATACCCCAGAAGAAGAGATTTAGATCGTAAATGGTGTGGACAAATTCTCCAAAAGCACCGCCAAAAAGAAGAAAAAAACCGAAAAGCAGGGCTACGTAGAGGTACCCCATCTGAATAGCTGTTTTCGCTTTTGCAGTTTTCCGGGTAACTAAGGTAATACCCCTGCGGTTTGTGAAAATGCGCAAACTGGTGATGATAATATCACGCAGAACAATCACCACAACTGCCCACCAGGGAAACTGGCCTGGATCGAGGAATGGCAGGCAAACAAATCCCGCAAAGGTTAGAAACTTATCGGCAAGCGGATCAAGAAATATTCCGAAATCGCTCTCAACTTTATATCTGCGGGCGTAATATCCGTCGAAATAGTCGGTTATTGCTGCAACGGCAAATACAACAAGGCTTAATCCCCTAAGAAGAATATCTTCCTGTATGAAAAGAACTAAAAAAACGGGAGCCATGGCGAGGCGAAAACCGCTTAATATGTTGGGTAATTTTTCCACTGCGTTAAGGTAAAACTCTTAAGTATTAATTGATACTTGCAATCTGCTGTGACACTAAAGATAAATTTAGGGATTTTTAAAACCTTTATTATCGCAAACTCTATTTCATCAATGTACAGCAAAACCCTATTTTCCATGTGTATGAAAAAAGCGCATATAATATCCATCGGGAATGAACTGCTGATAGGAGATACCATTAACACGAATGCCGCCCATATTGGGCAGAGGCTTACGCATTTGGGAATTACAACCGAACAAATTTTCACTATACCTGATGACTTTTCCATCATAAAAAAGAGAATAAGCCGGTCGCTAGAGCAGGCTGATGTTACGATTGTAACCGGAGGGCTTGGGCCCACACACGATGACATCACAAAAAAAGTAGTTGCTGAAATTTTTGACAGTAAAATGGTGAGTAACGAGCTTGTTTTAAATCACATCAAAAAGATTTTCAGTGACAGGGGATATACACTTTCACCCTCTAACATTGAGCAGGCACAGGTACCCGAAGTTTGTACGGTACTTTTCAACAAGCAGGGTACAGCGCCGGGTATGTGGTTCGAAAAGCTGGGGCATTATCTTGCTGTGCTTCCCGGTGTACCTTATGAAATGAAGCACCTGATGGAAACAGGTGTAGAGCCTAAACTTTTGTCAATTTACAAAGGGTTAAATATTCGTGTAACCGACTATCTGAAAACTGCTGGAATTCCCGAAAGCACACTAAGTGATCTTATTGGCAACCTTGATGAGTACACAAACAACGGGGTGGGTGTTGCATATCTGCCGAACCCCGGTGGGGTTACCATGCGGCTAAGTGCTGAAGGTGCAACCAAAGAGATGGCTGAGCAGAAGCTTGTGAAACTCAGAAAGATGGTATTTGATAAATCGGGTGATTTTATATTTGCACGCCAAAAAGATAAAACCCTTGCTGAAGTGGTGGGTTCCTTATTGACTGAAAAGAATCTCACCATCGCAACTGCAGAAAGTTGTACCGGCGGTATGCTATCCAACGAAATTACCGATGTACCGGGATCGAGTGGCTATCTGCTTGGCGGAATTGTTGCATACGCGAATAGCGCAAAAAGCCAGCTTCTTGGTATAGATGAAAAATTGATAGAAGAATTTGGAGCGGTTAGCAAACCCGTTGCACTTGCAATGGCTAAGAATGCCGCAAAAAAGTTTGGTGCTGATATTGGCGTTTCAACAACGGGAATTGCAGGGCCTGGTGGCGGTTCAGATGATAAACCTGTGGGCACTGTCTGGATAGGGTTTTTTATCAACGGAGAAAATTTTGCGTTAAAAACAGTGTTTACCAATAACCGGCTTGTTAACAAGCAGCGTACTGTAATGGTTGCTCTTGAAACACTTCGCAGATATCTGCTTGGAATTAAAACCTACCCTTACGAACTAAAACCCCACTATTCTTGAACATTCTGCTGTTGATAGGATTACTGCTTGCATCCTGGGGAGACGTCCGAAGTACAGAAAAACTCCAGAGAAATAAATTTTTTCTGTCATATAATGATACTATTCCTGCCGCGGCACTGCCTGACACGCTTCCTGCCCCCGCTCTGCCCGATACACTCCCACAGCCAGCTTTACCCGATTCATTAATGCCTGTTCTGCCCGACACGCTTCTCATTCCTGTTGAGCTCGATACGATTCCTCAACCCGTTGAAAATGATACCATACCCCTTCAAACTTTTGAACCGGTAGAAGAGCCCGAAGAGGTGAGGCAGGATACCGTGCACGTTTGGCGATACCATACCCACAGCAGTTTTGAAACAGCTGAAACAGACAGCACCCTGCGCTGGGTTAATATGCTCAATCTTTTTGACCGGTTTCACAGGCAGAGAGGGGCCGTAACCTACAGAATGGGCACTGTTGGCAGGATGGACGGGCTCGAACTGCATGCGTTTGAGTCGCGCCATCTTGGGCTTGAGATGGAAGGTATGAATATCAACGATCCCTTGACCGGTGCCGTAAACTGGAACCGTCTCACTTTTCACAAAATTTCTGAATTTAATGAGATGAATTATGGAGGTATCTACAGGGCAGAAACCAGGCTGAGAGACCACTATCTAATACAGCCACGCACCTACCTTAATTTTGATGAGAGCAAATTTAATTATCGAAGCCTGGAGTTTTCGTACACCCAAAATCTGAGGAAAAATACCAACCTTGAGCTCTCTTTTTGGGACAGAAGAGACGGTGCCGGTTACAACCGGCAGGATGTAGAAGGCCGGCAGATTGTGGCTCGAGTGTATCATCAGCTGAATCATAACTGGCTGGTTAAAGCGGGTTACATAAACAATGTACTTGAGAGGCAGGAATCATTCGGATACAACATTACCGATCCGCAATTTTTTGCCTTTAACCGATTCATTGAAATACCCATACAGAACAGTGCCAATGCGGAGCAAAAATCAAGCGATGTCTACGTTCAGCTTCACCATCGAACGGATACAACACGCACTGTATCCACCAAGTTTGGCCTTCACTATCAAAATGATGATTGGGATCTTACTTATAATGCCGATACCCTCGCAACTTCCTTCAGAAATGTAGAACTTTTTGCCCGGCAGAAAATAGGGAAGGGCTCAACGCAGCTTACAGGAACAGCGCGGGCGTTTGCGTTATCCGAGCGTGAAGGCAGAAACCTCACAGAAACAAGCTGGTTTGGCGGGAACGCGTCTGTCAGGCTCACACAAAAGCTTGCCGGATTTGCACAGGCCGACGCATCAATAAATTATACAGTATTTGATGACAGCCGCACTACAAATGATGCCAGTGCGAGGATTAAAATCTCACCATTTAAGCGTACATCACTCTCTGTTTTTGGGGGGTATCTGTCCCGTGCGCCGGATATTCAGGCTGCGTACTGGCAATCTGCTCAGTTTACGGGAAACAGCGAACTTCTGAATGAAGAGAGCCTTCTTTATGGGGCCGAAGCAAGAGTTGGCTTGAGCAGAACGCTACAGCTGGGTGTTCGCGGTGATATGCGCGAAACAGAACATGCCACTTTTGTAAATTCAGACGGTATATTTGAGAATATTGATCCATACTCTATGGTTAGCGGTACGGCCTGGCTTGCATTGGATTCCCGCAGGTTTGAAGGAGAAATTTCCGGCACCTACAACACTTTTTCATCAACAGGCAGTAACCCAATCAACCAACAGTTGAATGGTTCGGGTGACCGTATCTGGTTGAGGGGAAATCTATATTGGAAAAATTACCTCTTCAACAGAGCAACGTTTGTAAAAGCCGGTGTTTCCGGAATGTTTTCGCCTAACGCATACCGAACAGCAGAATTTTTTACTCCGCTAAACAGATGGCAGCACGGCACTAATGAATTCATTAACCCATCATTTTACCGGCTGGATTTTGACCTTTCAGCCCGTGTGCGATGGTTTATGCTGCTTCTGAAGTGGGAAAATATTCTTGATCGCATTGACCAACTGGGCTACTTTGAGTCGGTAGGTTACCCGATGCCCGAAATGCGTTTCAGGTTTGGAATCAGAGTTTTATTCACAAATTAGCAGAAGCAATAATGAGTGCAGGATATGTATTAAAAGAAGGATTTGCAGGGCTGGGCCGGGCCAAACTGGCTGCATTTACATCGATGTTTTCATTGTTTATTGCAGTATTGTTAATCGGTGTGCTTTTCAGGATTGGATACAACGCTTTTGAGGTAACACAGGCCCTGAAACAACAAGTGGAGGTGGAGGTATTTCTGCTGGATTTGAACGATGCAGAAACCAACCGCCTGCAAAATATTCTGTTAGAAAAGCCACAGGTTGCCGGCCTTGCGTATATCTCAAAAGACAGTGCTTCTCAGATTTTTCAGCAGGAGTTTGGTTTGGGAGCAGAAACCATATCTCAGCTCGATTTTTTGCCGGCATCTTTTCGCCTTACCATGTCAGAAGAGTATCAGGTAGCGCAGATCGATTCTGTTGTAACGGAAATAAGAAGCCTCGAGGGGGTAGATGAAGTACGCTTTAATCTTGCCCTGCTGCAAACTATTGAAGAGAGAACGGAGACCTTTTTTGCTGCGGGTATTGCCATCGGCCTGTTTATTCTTTTAGTGGCGATGGTTCTTGTATTTAATACTATTCGCCTCACAATTTATGCCAAGAGAGACCTCATTAAGGCGATGAAACTGGTTGGTGCAACCAATGCTTTTATCCGAAGGCCATTTCTTGTTGAGGGGGTGCTTCAGGGAATCATAGCAGGCAGCTTTGCAGCATTAATTATCTACACCGTCTTCGAACTCCTTATACCTGAATTTATTCCGCAGATTGGAGTACTCAGCTGGCCATTTGGCCAATGGTATTTCTTGGTTGGCGGCGTTATTCTATTGGCAATAATCATGGGATGGTGGGGAAGCCGCTGGGCTGCGAGAAGATTTATCAGCGACTCGAGAGTTGGTAGTTGATAAACTGATCAGTTACTCATCGACTTAATCTTATCACCACTCTCCTGCCTCCGGGTACAATCTTCGGTGTTGTTGCAGGTGCCAAAAAGATGCAGTGAGTGGCCATCCACATTAAAATCGTGGATTTTCTCCATCAGTTTTTGAATCTCAAGTATTCGCGGGTCGCAAAACTCAATCACCACGCCACATTCTCTGCAGATCATATGATCGTGCTGCTGATAAGCGTAGGACCTCTCGTAATAAAACTGATTCTTTCCAAACTGCTGGCGCTGTACAAGCCCGCATTCTATCAAAAGATCAAGCGTATTATAAACAGTAGCCCTGGAAACCCGCGTGCCCGCTTTCTTCATGTTGAAGAAAATGTCATCCGCGTCAAAATGGCCGTCAGAACTGTAAATCTCCTCAAGCACCATAAATCGTTCGGGTGTTTGCCGTTGATTTCTCTCCTTGAGATAGGTTCTGAAAATCTCTTTTACTAAAACAATGGTTTCTTCCTGTGCCTGATGTGCCATGGTAAACAATTTATTTATGATCAAACATTAAAATAATGACTTCTGCTGAGATCTTTAAAGAATGTTTACGGAACTATTAAAATTGTGCTAAACTTTTATCTTATAAAAAATAGTAAGCTAACTCAATCATTTATCTTATGCCTGCACTTGTAGCCTTCGAGACACTCACCGAGCTTTACGAAAACCTTGCCAAAAAATATGAAAACTCTTCGAAAACAGCCTTCGCATATAAACCTACACCAAGAGATGGTTACAAAAGTATAACCTGGGATACCACCCGCGAAGATGTAACAGCTGTAGCGAGCTATCTTTTGAAACAGGGAGTTGAGAAAGGAGACAGGGTAGCGATACTTAGCGAGAACAGATATGAGTGGGCAGTGGTTGATTTGGCTATTCAGATGATTGGGGCTATAAATGTGTCGCTCTATACTACGCTTCCGGCTAATCAGTGTGAATATATTTTGCAGGATTCTGAAGCAAAGATCTTTTTTGTCTCAACCGGCATTCAGCTTAAAAAAGCTGTTGAAGTGTTTGATAATTGCCCGGATTTGAATTTGGTCATCGCCTTTGATGAACCAAAAGTGAAAGAGCAGATGAGCTACGGCTACGTAAAACTTTTTGATACAATCTGTGCCGAGGGCCTGAAAGCAGAAACCAAATTTGCAGCCGAACTCAAAAAAAGAGCGAAAAGTGCTAAGCCGGAAGATGTCGCTACGCTAATTTACACATCGGGCACTACAGGCAAACCAAAAGGTGCCATGCTTACTCACCGCAATATTGTGAGCAATGTGAAAGCCGCGCATGATGCACTATCCATAAACGAACAGGACCGTTGTCTCTCTTTTTTACCGCTATGCCACTCCTTCGAACGTACGGGCGGATATTATGCGATGATGTCGGGCGGAGCAGAAATATATTACGCTGAAAGTGTGGATACAGTCGCAAAAAATATGACGGAAGCCCACCCCACAGTAGTTGTGAGTGTACCGAGGCTATTCGAGAAGATATATAATCTTGTTGCAAAAAGTGTGCAGGAGGGAAGCGCCATACAACAGAATATCTTTTCATGGGCGCTGAATGTGGGTGAGAAATACTGGAAAGGAAAGCGCGGTATTGTGAGCATACAAAAAGGCATTGCCGACTATCTTGTATTTAACAAGCTTAAAGAACGTACAGGCGGGCGAATCCGGTTTTTTGTATCGGGTGGGGCAGCTCTGCCCGCTGAAATTGGCACATTCTTTATGTCTGCCGGGCTCAATATCATAGAAGGCTATGGGTTAACGGAAACCTCTCCGGTTATGGCCTGCAACCGGCTTGGTGACGAAACCATGGGCACAGTTGGCAAGGTGGTAAATGGTGTAACAGTGGGAATTCTTGATCTTGAATCGAACAAGGTCATTGCTGAGGTTAGTGGTGAAGATTATCCAACAACCATCACCACAAAAGCGGGTGAAATACTAAACCGCGGGCCCAACACCATGAAAGGGTACTGGAAAAATGATGAAGCCACCAAAGAGATGATCGATGAAGACGGCTGGCTGCATACCGGTGATGTAGGGCGCTTTGTGGATGGCCGCCTCAAAATTACTGACCGAATCAAACACATGATTGTGAATGCTGGCGGGAAAAATATCTATCCGGGCCCTATCGAAGACCTTTTCAAAACCAGCCAGTGGATCGATCAGATTGTAGTAGTGGGCGAGAGGCGCAGTTTTATGGCCGCGCTGATTGTACCCGATTTTGAAGCCCTTCAAAAGCATGCACGCCAGAATGATATTTCATTCAACAACAATGAAGAGCTCATAGCCAATGAATCGATAAAAAACATCTACAGCAAAGAGATGCGAACGTTCTCTAAGGAGCTTGCATCTCATGAAAAAGTACGGGATTTCAGGCTGATACCCAGCGAATTCACAGTTGAGAGCGGTGAGCTAACCCCAACCCTCAAGGTGAAACGCCGGGTTATTGAGGAAAAATATGCAGATTTGATTGAGGATATCTTCTCGAGTGATTCAGCATAATCATATGTTATGTCGCTTACCCCCTTGCAATATTATCTCATTTAAATTAGTTTCATATTTACACCACAACGAAACTAAAAGCTATGCCAAGTATCACAGTCAAAAATATACCCGAGCCTATTTACAAAAAACTGAAGCAACAGGCAGAAGCTCAACATCGCAGCATGAACAGCGAAATTATCGCTTGTTTGGAACGATCTGTGCAGCCGAAGCGTGTTTCTCCCGATGAAATTCTTCTTCAGGCCCGGACCATGAGGAAAAAAGTTAAAGGAAGCTTGTCTGCTGAAGAAATTCAGAATGCCATTGATCAAGGCAGATCATGATTGTAGTTGACACTAATATCCTCGCCCACTTTTGGTTATCCTCAGACCATACTGAACTTTGTGAGCAATTATTTCAATGGGATTCGGATTGGGTTGCTCCGGTTTTGTGGAAAAGTGAGTTCAGAAATGTTGTTATTCTTTACATGAGAAAAAAACTTATTGATCTGCCGGAGGCATTACTAATCTCTGAAAAAGCAGAAAATCAGATGAAAGAACGAGAATTTCATGTGAACTCAGTTCAGGTTTATGATCTGGCTGATAAATCTAATTGTTCTTCCTACGACTGTGAATTCATCAGTCTTGCAGAAGAACTGGATATCAAACTAATAACCATGGACAAGCAAATCCTTCGTTCGTTTCCTGGGCGATGTGCTAAACCATTGGATGTTCTTAACTCATAATATCGCCACATAAAAAGTGGTTCTCCGAAGGAGTCCTCTGGACAAGCGGAGGGAAATGTTGGTCATCTTGCTTCAAATTACTTGATCCGCCGCACAACCGCCAAACCGTTATTTACGCCGCCCGATTCTTTCTGGCGTTGATGAAGGATTTAATCCCTGCTGCAAGAAAGCCAATGCAGACAACAGCCATTACTGCCTGGCCTATCGCAGCCGCCGGACGTTCGGGCATGTCTCCGGTGATGGCGCCAATCATCGCCAAGAGCCCGCCAAAAGAGCCTCCAAGGCCAAGAATAGCGAGCAGAAGTGCAGCATGCATGGTGTGTTTTCTCATTCCTTCTGATTTTTTCGCAAGAAGCCCAAGTAAAGCGAATACAATTCCGAAAAATGCAGGGATTAGTGCTGTTGCGCTTGCTGCGCCTGTAGCGATATAGGATATTATACCAAGTATAATTAGGATGATTCCTACAGTAAGTGAAAGTTTTGGCATGTTTTGCATAGAAAAGAAAAATTTTATGATCAGTTGATCATGTTAGATTTTAGTTTTGTTTTTATTTGTGAAACTATTCGTTCTACCCGCCGCTTGTTAACGCCGAAATCGCCATAACCAACTCTGCTGGCACTTTTTATGTGGAGGTAACTGCCGCCGGAGGTTGATTCTTCAACCGCAATTTGCACATCATCTTTGAACCTGAAAATTGCAATTCGAAAAACGGCGTCAATACGCAGATCATTGTTCTGTATATCAAGCTCAAAGGGGCTGATTTTTCTCATTGCTGATTCAGCTGCTCCGAAAAGGTTATCAGTAGTTTCTTCAAATAAGATGCTTTGTATGATACAATTCGGTGAACCGGGGCACGGCTCAAAAGGGTGTTTATCTGTATCAGATGGCAGGCTGCCATTTACTGATCCGGTAAGAAATGATAGAATAAAAAGTGCCACAACCATTTAGTTTCGTTTGGTAGTTAAACCTCACCATACATACTACAATTCCCAAAAAAAGATGGAAATTACAACTTACAATAGTTCAAAACCTCATCAAGAGTATTGGCAATGTTGATGATAGATCGGTTTTCCGGCCTGATGAAACCGGCTTCAAAACCATGGTCAATCATTGCAATCAGGTGGTTATAAAACCCATCGTGGTTATAGATGGTAACCGGCTTTTTCATAATTCCAATCTGGTTCCATGTGATAATTTCAAACAGCTCCTCAAGTGTGCCAAAGCCGCCCGGTAGTGCTACAAATGCATCAGATAGCCTTGCCATTGTTGATTTTCGCTGGTGCATATCCTGTACTTTTATCAGTTTTGTAATCCCCTCGTGGGCAACTTCACGCTTAAATAAACCGTGAGGAATCACTCCCGTAACGTTTCCCCCGTTTTGCATCACAGAGTTCGCAAGGGCACCCATCACACCAAGTGAAGAGCCGCCATATACAAGCTGGTGGCCATTTTTAGCAAGTGATTTTCCAAATTCTTCGGCGGCTTCAATCACAGTGGGGTCATTCCCGGGTGATGAGCCACAATAAACACAAATGTTCATATTTCAGGTTGGTTAGCAATAAAAAAAGTCATCAGGAAAATAACCTCTCCTGATGACTTTTCGTTGAAATGGTTTAAAAAATATGCCGATTACAAGCCCCACCAGGCAAAGGTAATCCATTCGTCTATATTTTCAGTGTATGGGGCAACGAGATCCCGGTTTCGCTGGGGTATTTCATCGATTTTCTGCTGTGCGGTTTCGAAGTCTTCCGGGTTGAAGTCAAAATTGCCATCAGCTGCAGCCTTAGCAATAGCATCTATATCAAACTGAAAGAGTTCAACCCCCAAAGCCTGATAAAACGATTGCTGCACAAAACGATACTCTTCCAGAGAGAAATTTTCTGCATTCAGTGCGTCAACCTGTATCTGTTTGGCATCGGCATAAAGCTGAACAAGGTCTCCAAACACGCCCATCATCTCTCTGATGGATGGGTCGCGCCCTTCCAATTCCTCACTTATCTCTTCATACTTTTCCTGAAATTCGGTTAGGCGGCCTTCAAGGCCTGTACGAATTGTCTTCTGAACATTCACAAATCGCTCAACCTGATTCTCCTCGAGCTCCATGTTCTGAGGTGCTGTAAACGAAGCCTGATTCTGAATTTGATTGTTCTTCTCGTTAATCTCCTGAAGCTGCGTTACGCTCCCCATGATTGGCTTGATGAGTGTGGTGTATCCAAGATAACCCCCGCCAACAACTACAATTAAAAAGACGCCTAAGCATCCCAAAGCAATTTTTTTACCCATTGTTTTCCTTTGATTTTAGTGTTGATGTTTCCGCTTAGTAAATACGAAAAATTTTCAATAATCAGGCCAGAAAAACTACGATGCTGTTGCCATCATGCGTTCAAGTATACCGTCTAATTTTTCTACAAAATATTCCACTTCTTCTACGCTGTTGTGTTTGCCAAAACTTACCCTTATGCTCGATTTCGCAACAGCATGAGGCAGGCCTATTCCTTTTAAAACGTGTGACGGCTCCATCGCACCCGATGTACATGCAGAGCCATTGGAAACGCAGATACCGTCGATGTCCAGATTCAACAGCAACATCTCTCCATCAAGGACTTTATCGCCATCTGGTATAAAACCGATGTTTAATATATGAGGAACACCACCTGATTCGGGGCCGTTGATTTGAAACCGGCCCGAAAAGTGTTTCGTCAATCCCTCAATAGCGGCTGAGCGGAGTTTCTGAAAGTGAGTGATATTTGAATCAAGTTCGTTTACAGCGAGTTTCAAAGCCTCAGCCAGGCCGATTATTCCGGTTACATTTAGTGTGCCACCCCGCCGCCTGCGCTCTTGCGAGCCACCCTGCAGCCAGGGAATCCATGGCGTGCCATTTTTAACATACAGCACGCCAATGCCTTTTGGCCCATACAATTTGTGGGCGCTTATGCTTATCGAGTCAACACCGAGCTCTTTAACATTTACCGGGATTTTTCCTACGCTCTGCACCGTGTCTGAGTGGAATGGCACCTTTCGTTCTCTGCAAACTGCAGCAATCTCTTTAATGGGGTTGATGGAACCAATCTCATTGTTAACATGCATCAAGCTAACTATGGCAGTTTGATCTGTGATGGATTCAGCAACTTGATCGGGATGAATAACACCGCTGCTGTCGGGCTCTAAATAGATTACTTTAACTCCGCTTCTTTTGAGCGATTCGGCGGGATGGATAACAGCGTGATGTTCAATGGTTGAGGTGATAATCTCTGTTTTCCGTGTTGCAGCCACAACACCTTTAATGATGGCGTTATCACTCTCAGTGCCGCCGCTTGTAAAGATAATTTCTGAAGGCTCGGCACCAATCAGTTTTGCGATAAGTTCGCGGGCATCTTCAATGGCTACTTTCGAATATCTGCCAAACTGATGAGCTGAATTTGCATTGCCAAAATTTTCGGTAAAAAAGGGCATCATCGCATCCATAACGCGTTTATCCACAGAAGTGGTAGATGCATTATCGAAGTAAATAGATTTCATGGAGAATATTTTTGTTTTATACGCGCGCAAAATATTCAAATTGGCAGTTAAATACAGAGATTAAATTTGTTGTTTCTACCGTAAATCAAACCGCTCAATTGTGCCATTTATTCCATCAATCCGTTTTGGCAGCTCTTCATGATCTATCTCCTGCAGGCCATTTTCGATGTCGAAGGTGTTTATTGTATACGATGATTCCTGTTCAAAAAAATCAATAATTGTGATGGTTCGTCTTGGTGGAAGATCGGATCCGAGTAATGGCCGCGGGCCACTGCCGATGGCTCCGGCAGAAAGAAGCAGTACGCCCTCTTTCTTGGCAGGATAGTAGGCATGATGATGGCCTGAAATATAGATATCCAGCCCATTATCCCGCAGCATGCCAAAAAGTGAATCGGCATCTCGAAAAATTTCACCTTCACGATTTC
Organism: Balneolaceae bacterium; assembly: GCA_007134085.1. Lineage (GTDB taxonomy): Bacteria > Bacteroidota > Rhodothermia > Balneolales > Balneolaceae > Rhodohalobacter. The sequence goes on along the minus strand of SLLL01000175.1, from coordinate 1,606 downwards.
TTCCCTCAGCAACTGCGTAAAGGGGAAGATGGCCCATCAAAATTCGATAATCAGCATTTATGGCTTCGTTGCTTTGCAGCTGTTCGGCAACCCAGGCTTGCTCTTCATCAGAAATAACAGAAAATGAGGCATCCCAGCTCATCACAAAAAGATTATTTACCGAAAAGCTATAGTAGAACGGGTAGTTTTCTCCATTAATCAATTGGAGGTGATGCGGATGTGTTGTCCAGTACTCATGAGCTATTTCGCGCTCATGATTGAACGTGCCGCTGCGGGACGCATCGTGGTTTCCCATGGTAACACCAAGCGGAATATCCATTTCGCGAATAGGCTCTGCGATGTAGCGTTCAAAAGCTTTCCACATATCGCGGATGTTCTGTTCATCGAGGGCAAGGCTCTGTCCGGCAATAAAATCACCGCCGGTAAGTATGGCATCAGGTTCCCATTTTTCAATCCAAACCAGGGCAGAATCCACAAACACATCGTAGTGTGTGGAGCCATAGCTTTCGTTCATGTCCGATATAATCACCACACGAGTATCACCACGATCCGGGTTTTGAGCAAATATACTTTGCAGAATAAATGTGCAGAAGATTAAGAGGGAGAGGCTAATTTTTAACATAGAATTAAACATCGATTGATTTACTCTCTGGGTTCAAGCCCGTAGATAAACGGGGTCATTTTTGCCGGCTGAGGTGAAAAAGCCTGTACGGCGTATTCAAAAATTTCGTCAACAAGTGCAAACCATCTCGCATGTACATCGTGCGTATGTATGGCAATGGTAAGATCGGCCATGGGGATGTACATCAGAATATTGCGGTAGTCCATGAGTGCACCGGTATGGCCATGATGGGGTATCCCGCCAATATCCCATATTCGCGTGCCGAGTCCATAATTTTGGCCGTTTAGTTCTGCGCCAATATTAATATTAAGCTCAGAAGTAAGTTTATCAGAGACAATCCGGCCGCCGTAAAATTCTCTTCCAAATCGTGCCACATCTACCGGATGAGCCGCAATAGCCCCGGCAGCAGACACCGTAGTTAGATGATATTCATAGCTTCTCGAATTCAAAGCCAGGCCGGGAATCTGGTTAGAAGAGGTTGAGAAGTTATCGTATAAAATGGCTTCTAAACCCATCGGTTCAAAGAGATTGGCTTGATAGGCATCTTCAAGCTTAAGGCCGGTTATTTCTTCGATGAGTGCACCCAGAACGTAGAATGACGTATTTGAATACGCATAAGCAGTGCCCGGGCTAAAAAGAGGGCCGTTATTTCTTGCGAACTCCACAATCTCATCAACCGTCCACACTTTTGTAGGTGAGAAAGTGGGTGAGCTCCAGAATGAGTTGGCATTCAGGTGATCAAAAACACCGGCAGTATGGCTTAGCATTTGGCGGATTGTCATCCTGGTTTCGTTAGGCAGGCCAACTTCTATGTGATCTGATAGAAGATCATCAAGGCTAAGCATACCTTCATCCACCAATTTTAAAATAATCGCTGTGGTCATTGGCTTGGTAACACTCGCTACCCGAAACAGATTAGTATGATCTACCGGAGGTGTTGTAAACCCTACTCCATGTGAACCGGAATACGCGTTATATATGGTT
>SLLL01000080.1 GCA_007134085.1 Balneolaceae bacterium | reverse complement strand
TTCAGTTTTTTGTGTGAACACTAACCTTTACGATTAATAACTATCATGAATATCAAATTTGTAAAACGTTCTCAAATCAAATCAAGCAAACGGCGCGCTTCTAAATTCAAGCCTTTAATGGATGCCCTCGACAAGCTTGAGCCCGGTGGCCAGGCAGTGGAAGTTTCTTACACAAACGAGAAAAGTGTAAACTCCATGAGAACAGCGGTATATCAATACAATCAGGAAAACAAGGTTAAGATTAAAAGCGGTAAAGATGCCGCTAACAAAAAAATCTATTTTTACAGAGAAAAATAAACTGTTAACCAGTTTCAGGAACATCTCTCAAATAATATTCCCTGCGAAATAGATAAGCGTATAAATTGGAGTATATCTTTAGCAGTATGGCGAGAAGTAGAAAAAGATATATTCATCTCATTTTTTTCTACTTTACTTCCGTCTTTACACCACTGATTAAGAATTCCAGTTACGGATGAACTTTCAATAGAAAAACTATCTTTAGTTTACTCTGCTACTCCGGCCCAATTGAGATAGAGTTTACGGACTTCTTTGATGTGCTCTTCCAGGTTATTGGATGACCAGGATGATGTATCAATAGGTGGATGAATGTGTGCGGTGCAGCTGCCTTTTTTGGTGACTAAAAACTTGCCACTGCTCAGCTCCCTGTTTCCTTCAAAGTAGATGGGCACAATTGGGTAGCCAAGTTCCATAGCCATACGGAAAGGCCCTTTTTTGAATGGGCCGATTACCCCTTCATGCTTCCGGGAGCCTTCGGGGGCCATCATCAGAGATAAACGTTGTTTTTTAATACGGCTTACTACTTTTTGAAGGGTTCTGACCGCTTTCTCTGAATGTTCCCGCCGTATAAAAACCTGCCCGGTTAAGCGCCCAACTACAAAAAAAAGCGGATTGTACTGAAATTGCCATTTTGCCACAAAACGCACTCTCGGCAGCCCCATAGCCAGCAGGGTAAGCATATCAAGCGTGGAGCTGTGGTTGATGATGTAAACCGCGGGAGATGCAATCTCTTCAGTATGCTTTTTAACACTGAAAGAAACGCCCAGAAAGGCAAGGGTTGGTTTTGCCAGAATGGGTGCAATTTTTTCAACGATAAAGTTATTCAACCTGCCTAAAGAGAGAAGAAGAATTACAGGGGTGGCAAGCAGCAGCAGCAAAAAAAAGAAGGGCATTGAAAGAAAGCTTCGAATATAATCCCAAACGGTATATTTGTACGTCCCCTCTGCCATCTTTTCCTGTGTTAAATGTGATTTATAATTGAAAACTGCGTTGTTTTTTATCGGAACGCATCTTCAAAATGGGTTATCTCAGGCGCTTCATTGCCATTTTGCACGATGGATATGATATCAAACCGAACCACTGCTGTTTCCATTTTGCGTTCGTAAATCCACGCCTCGGCTGCTTTTTTTATGTTGGCCTCTTTGGCGGGTGTAACAAACTCTTCAGGCCGCCCAAAGTAGGTGCCTGAACGTGTTTTTACCTCTACAAAAATAATGTAATTTCGGTCGGTAGCAACAATATCCACCTCAGCTTTTTCGAAAGCATAGTTTCGGTCTATAATAAGCCAGTCTTTCGACTCAAGATAGGCGGCTGCAATATCTTCCCCGCGGTCACCTATTTTTTTGGTGGTTTCAGCCATCCTGCTTACCGGCCCCCTGTACTTTTTTATTTCCTTTCAGGGATTGATGGGCCTCTGCAAGCTTAACAAGATGCTTCAGAAATGTGAGGTTTTTGCGGTTTACATATGGTAGAAGTGCATGAGTAAAGCGTTCAAACATCTCAAGAAACTCAATAAACTCCTCGATGCGCTCCTTAAACTCAGCCTCTTCTTCGGGCAGTTTTCCGGCCTCTTCAAAAAGTGAAAGCTGCTCCTTCAGGTTTTGTTTGATGGGATCTACCTCGCGCTGGTGCCGCTCTCTCACAAGAATGGCAACGATATTCCAGACATCTTTCTCAGCGGTATAAAAATCCTTCCGTTCACCTTTATAGTGCACTTTTTGGATAAGCTGCCACTGCAACAGGTTCCGCAGGTTCATGTTCGCATTGCCACGGCTTATGCTCAGCTGCTGCATGATGGCATCGGTATCGAGCGGGTCGCTTTCGGCATAGAGCAGCGCATGTATCTGCGCCATGGTTTTATTGATGCCCCAGGCAGATGCCATTTCACCCCAAAGCAGAACAAACTGATCAACCGCCTGCTGATGTGTTTCTGTTTTGGGATTCTTCATCGGTAATTACTCCTTCTCCGCTTTGGGAGCCGCCTCTTTGCTGCTTTCTGTTTTTTCTGAGGATCCCTCGGATGGTTTTTTTGCAGTGCCATTGCCATTCTTATAATCCGTAACATAAAAACCGGAACCCTTATAAACCACTCCCGCACCACCTGAAATGATACGGCGTACACTTTGGCCGGTTTCGGGGCACACAGTTAAGGGTGCGTCGTTAATTCCCTGAAGTTTTTCGAAGATGGTGCCATCTTCCCGTTTGTATTCGTATGTAGGCATAGTGTAAAAAATCTTGGTTAATATTTTGGCAAAGTAAACAGCAGAAAATGTGCCAAAATTCATGTTATGGCAAAGCTGTCATCAGAAAAAATTTCGCATTACTGCAGGGCTGTTAACCCATCTTTCAGGCGGTTGACAGCTTCCTTTAAGTCATCCATCGAGTTTGCATAACTAAGCCTGATACCGGCCGGTTCACCAAAAGCATCTCCGGGGACTGTTGCTACGCCATGTTGCTCCAAAAGATAGAGTGAAAGATCTGTCGTGGTAGAAATCACCTCGCCGGTTGCTGTTTTTTTACCTAAAAACGATGATACATCAGGGAAGACATAAAAAGCTCCTTGTGGGGTAAAACATTTTACGCCATCAATACCCTGAAGCTCTTTCACGATAAAATCTCTTCGTTCTTGAAACGCTTTTCGCATCTCTTCAACAGGTTTCATGGTGCCTGTGTAGGCGGCAAGCCCTGCTTTTTGTGAGATGGATGATGGTGCTGAAGTCTCCTGGCTCTGGATTTTTGCAACAGCATCAGCAATAGGTTTGGGGCCGGCCATGTAGCCAAGCCGCCAGCCGGTCATTGCAAACCCCTTCGAAAAACCATTAATGATAACCGTACGGCCTTTCAGGTGCGGCGCTGCATTCAGAATGCTTTCATGATCGCCATCAAAAACAATGTATTCGTATATCTCATCTGAAAAGATGATTACATCGGGGTAGTTATCAAGCACATCTGCAAGATCTTTCAGCTCACTGTGGGTGTAGCATGCGCCGGTGGGATTAGATGGTGTACAAAGAATTACCGCTTTTGTGTTTTCTGTGAGTGCCGCATCTAACTGGCCGGGCGTAAGTTTATAATTGTTATCAAAATGGGTTTTTACAATTACCGGATTTCCCTCAGCCATTTTTACCATCTCAGGGTAGGATACCCAATAAGGTGCGGGGATCAGAACATCATCCCCTTTGTTGATGGTTGCAAGCAGCGCAAAGCCTATGGACTGTTTCGCCCCGTTTGATAATACAATCTGATCAGCCGGGATTTGAATGCGGTTCTCACGCTGTAACTTTTGGCTAATGGCTTCCCGCAGCTCGGGCATGCCTGTGTTCATGGTATATCCATGAAAGCCATCCGTAATCGCCTCAATTGCTGCATTGCAGATATGCGCAGGAGTCCTAAAATCCGGCTCGCCTGCACTCAGCGATATTACTGACGCCCCCTCGCGGGCAAGTTGTTTGGCACGTGCGGAAATTTTTAATGTTTCTGATGGGGAAATTAGTTTAGCCCGGTTTGATATCATGTGAGTAAATGATCTTTAAGTTATATGTACAACAAGATTAATATAATGAAATAGCAAAAGAGTGTATGCAGGAAGTTTGCACGGGTACTACTAACCGAAATAGTTCAGAATAGGTCACTTATACTTTTCGCGCAGCGCTTTTGCTACATGATCGGGCACAAAGCTGCTGAGGTCTCCACCCCATGCTGCCACTTCTTTTACGATAGTTGCTGAGATAAAGGTCAGCTGTTCGTCGGGCATAAGAAAAACGGTATCAATTTCGGGGGCAAGCCTTCGGTTGGTAAGGGCCATTCGGAATTCATATTCAAAATCTGAAATCTGCCTAACACCGCGCAGCAGCACATTTACATTCTTTTCTCTGGCAAAGTTTATCAGCAGGCCGGTAAATTGCTCAATTTCAATTTTATGCTCCCACTCTTTGCCCTTTATTGCCTGGCGGATCAATTCCACCCGTTCATCACCACTAAACACAGCTGTTTTTTTATTATTAACGGCAACGGTTACGATGATTTTCTCAAACATTTGAGCTGCCCTTTCAAGAATATCCATGTGGCCGTTGGTAAGCGGATCGAAAGAGCCGGGGTATATGGCGGTGTGTTTCATGTTTATCCATTTGTTAGTTAGGGCAGGCCGAACAGGTTATTCAGCAATACAATAATCTAATGGTGATTTATGCCTGATTCAACCTGAATAATATCAGGATTTACCTATTTTTTTAAGCATTTCCCTTGAAGGAATCTTTTTTCTTTTGTCTTGAAACAAAAGAAACAAAAGTTCAAGGCGGTGAATCACTTGTCGGCGGGTTTTTCGTTGATGCGGCACCATTTTAATGGTCCATTAAGATCATCATCGAGAATCAAAGCCCGAGCCGGTATAAAATGCTGCCACGCATCACCGAAAACACCCTGTTCCCGCCAATTGATTCAAGGCCAGAAATTTTTACATTTTTTCCACTTTTAAAAAGTCTAATAAAATTGCTGTTAGTTTATTTACGAAATTATAAATCTGAATTTTAGGGTAATCTCACGAATAATACATCAATAATCTTCCGTATTCTCTTTAAAAATGGCAACAATGGTGCGTCCGTACGCTTTGGAAAAAACACATTTCGGATGGCCGGTGAAGTCGTGGCGTTTGTCATGCTCCAGAATAAACCATCCATCTTCTGCGAGCCACTCTCCGTTCATAATTAGCTCAATCATCTCCTCCATCATAAAGAGATCGTAGGGGGGGTCAGCGAAAATAAAATCGAACCGCCCATATTTTTTTTCCAGAAAGGTTTCAACCGGCATCACAATAGTTTGAACCTGATTCTCGATACCAAATTTTTTCGCTGTTTTTTCAATTTCACGAATATGGGCTGTTTCGCTGTCAACAAAAAGGCAGCTTGATGAGCCACGGGATATTGCCTCGAAACCCAGGTTGCCGCTGCCCGCAAAAAGATCGAGTACGCGGGTGTTTTCAAGATAGGCCCGGGCTTCAATCACAGAAAAAAGCCCCTCTTTGGTGCGGTCGGATGTGGGGCGAAGCTGGCCGGTTTTGGGAATAGGAATAATGCGGCCTTTCAGTTTTCCGGTTATAATTCTCATAGCAGAAAAGTATCGGCCATCTCACTGATATCGAGGCTCATCAAAACAGCGGGAAAACTGCTTTCAAGGCGGAAACCATAGGTTTTTTCAGGAGCATCAACCCCCATACTTTCGAGTGAGTTCAGAATGTGCAGCTCCCCATGATCGCTCCAATACGTGCTCATGAGATTGATAACATTGGCGGCATATTCTCCAAATACAAACGCATCATCGTGCATGCCTCGCATCCAGGAGAGGTTTTGCGAATAGAGGTTCCAGAGATATGCCAGATCGTTCAGGTGCTCGAACTCAATAAAGGTACAGCCTCTGAGTTTACCCAAAATAAACGAAGCAACTGAGAGGTAGTTCTTATGGCACTGTATCATTAGGTATGAGCCTCTGTTTGTAGTGTGCGCCTGCCAGTCTATGCCAATTTCAAATTCCGCAACAAGCTCGGTAGAGCTAAAGGCATTCAACAGAGTGTGGATGCCTTTAATAGATGAGTTATCCCGTAGCAGAAGTAGTTTAGAGTCGCTGTTGCTTACTGTGTGCCAGATTGCCTGCACTTCACTCCTGTCAGAACCGCGCATTAGCAGCTGGATATGTGCTTCACGTTCTGAAGCATCATCATACACAGGCCGGGGGACTATGGTCCAGCACTCCTGGGTTGCCGGTGTGAGAAGTTTCACCGATACGCACGAAAACTGCTCCTTAAGGTTTTCTATCGCTTTTTTCAGAGCAGGAAAGCCATCAGCATCTTCTCTTACGATAGCTGTGGCTACATCAAACCCAAAATCAATACTGCCAATTCTGAGAAGCCGTGCCGGTTGATTGGGATCGCTAACAGAGTAGAAAAGATGGTTATCTGAGTAGCAAATACCGAGGCACGGCCCTTTCGGTCTCATAAATTAGTTCCAATTTGGAGCGTTCCGCAGGGTTGTTCGCTCAAGGTCACCAATTCTGTCGTCAGAGCCGGGGTTGGTTAACAAGTACATTGGCGGCCGAATTGTATCATTCAGGGTATATTCGAACCTGTTGTGCGGCGGCCTTGGTGAGTAAATGAGAGAATCGGGGCTGAAAACAGAAGGAGGCATAAATTCAAACATACTTGCACCTCTTTCAACCATAAGTGTATCCGTTTGCAGAAATACAACGAGGCTGTCTAAACCACCATCGGTTGGAGGGAAGTTACCTCTTCTGTTCTGATATTGGATTAAGACATCGCGAACCAACTCCATACGATGGCGTTCACGTTCTACCATTTCACGTTCTTGTATAACCTCCTGATAAGGGTCTACAAGCGACCTGTACAGAAAGTAGGCTAATATCACAATTAGAATTCCTAAAACGATGGTAAGAATATTATTTCGAGTAGTTAAATCCATTATAAAAATGTATTGGTTAGCGATATCGTATTTCAAAAAATGCGAGTTCCAAAATAAATGCCGTCAATCTGATATGCAACTTAGTAATTGTTTATGAGCCTAAAGTTAACACAGATAGCACACTATTTTTTCCCATTCCATAAAAGTAGTAATAAATATTCAATTAAATAGCTTTTTAGCCCTCTTTTAGTAAATTTTTGAAACTGTTCAATATCCAAACTGTTCTTTTCGAGCAGGGTAATTTTATAATCACTGCCAAAATAGTTTTCAACCTCCTTTAAAGGCACACTAAAAGGCGGCCCCGGCATCTCATTTTGATTATAATCAAAGTGGTGTAAAAGAAGGGCAGTCTTTGAATGGCTTAGCTCTTTGGCCTTTCTGCAATAACTTGCCCTCATTCTCTCCGGCAAGGCAACCAATGCGGCTTTATCATAAATCAGGTCAACCGGATCGATTTTATGTTCGGGAAACTTTTGAAAATCGCCGCACCAAATCTCAATATTTTGAGATTTATAAATGGTAAAGCCCGCAAAACTGCTCGTTTGTGGCTCAAGCCCGTTTTCATGAAAAAATTCCCTCACTGCCTTTTCAGATATTTCAACTCCGGTTACCCTGCCGGCATTTGAGGATAGCCAGATCATATCCTCTGTTTTACCACAAAGGGGTACAAAAACGTGAGGATTTTGCGGCAACGGGAGTTTTTTCCAGTGCGTTCGTAAACCGGGATAGCCCCCCGGCATATGAAATCCAGTATTACCTTTTTCCCAGCGGCTTTGCCAGTAGCTCAGTTCCATATTTCAATTTTATTCTCAGAAAATTAGCGATAGTTTTGATGCTTTGGCAAAATCAGACTCGCAGAGCTATTGAACAAATCAATTTTACGGCTGGCAATTCCCAACATTATCAGCAACCTGTCGGTGCCGCTGCTTGGGGCAGTGGATACGGCTCTTGTTGGGCATCTTGACCAGGTTTACTATCTGGGCGCTCTTGCTGTAGGCAGTGTAATATTTAATTTCATTTTTTGGGGATTCGGTTTTCTGCGCATGGGTACAACCGGGCTAACTGCGCAGGAGTATGGCAGGCGCGACCGCATGAACATGATGATGATTCTGGCAAGAGTTCAGATCATTGCCCTCTCCATCGGGTTGCTGATTCTTTTTCTGCAGCACCCGATAGCTTTTCTCAGCCTCTGGCTTATCGAGAGCAGCGCCGAGGTGGCTGAGTACACACGAGTTTATTACGATATCCGCATCTACACAGCGCCGGCTGTGCTTGCACTTTACGGGTTAAACGGATGGTTTCTCGGTATGCAAAATGCAAAATACCCAATGATTATCACTATCGTGCTAAATCTGCTCAATATTGTACTGAACATCACCTTTATTTACGGGTTCGATATGCATGTAAATGGCGTGGCTTATGGTACGCTTATATCCACCTACCTTGCCTTTGCCCTCGGCATCTTTCTTTTCGTAAAACGATACCGGCGTTACCTGAGCCACTACTTACCTAACGAGCTGATAAACATCAGCGAGTTAAAGAAATACTTCTCCGTAAACCGCGACATTTTTATCCGTACACTCTGCCTAATTTTCACCTTTTCGTTCTTCACTGCGGTATCTGCCCGGCAGGGTGATATGATTCTTGCAGCCAACACCATATTGCTGCAATTCTGGTTTATCGTTTCATACGGAATAGATGGATTTGCGTATGCTGCAGAAAGCCTTGTGGGCAGGTTTAAGGGCAGTAATGACTCAGCTAAACTACGAAAAGCCGTGTTTTATAACATTGGCTGGGGATTGGTTCTGGGGCTTGCAGGCACCCTTGTATATGCCGTAGCGGGCAATTCCATGCTCACAATTTTTACTAACAACAGCGATGTTATTGAACTGGCAAAAACCGTTTTGTTCTGGACTATCCTCGCCCCGCTGGTTTCCAGTTTCTGCTACATTCTGGATGGTGTTTTTATAGGCGCCACCGAAACCAAACCGATGCGAAACACAATGTTATTTTCAACCGGGATTGTGTTTCTGCCAGCCTATTTTCTGGGCACCCACTTTTTTGGGATTCACGGCCTTTGGTTAGCCATGGTGCTTTTTATGGTTGCCCGGGGTGCGGCACTGGCACTTTACCTGCCACGAAAAGTATTGGTTTAGTTGCCAAAAATATGTTTTTAGTGCCCAATAAGGTTTTAACACCGGGATCAAATGCTCGCAATTGCTGTACACAACACTGTTAATTAACGGGCTAAAATGGTATCATTCTTCATTTAATTTAACTATTTGCATGAAGCAAAAAACAGTTCTCACAGCCTTTGGCGGCGCCTCACCCGAGCACGAGGTTTCCGTTATCACGGCTCATCAGGCAATGGCAGCTTTAACCGAGAGCAAAGAGTATGTTGTAAAACCACTCTACATCTCAAAATCGGGCAGATGGCTTACGGGTGATGTACTACTTGATCTCAAAAATTTCGAAAACCTCAAGAACCTCGAAAAAAGTTGTTTGCCATGCCATTTTTCGCTGAATGAATTTGGGCTAACTGTTCTGAGTGAAGAGACAAAAGGGTTCTTTGCCAAACCGATGGTAACGCGCATTGATACAGTGCTATCCGCTTTTCATGGCTCAAACGGAGAAAATGGTGCGTTTCAAGGAGTGTGCGAAATGTTTAACCTGCCCTATACCGGCAGTAACGTTCTGAGTTCTGCATTGGGGATGGATAAGGTAATCGCCAAAAAACTTTGCGGAAGTGAGGGAATCCCCGTTGTTGAAGGGTTTGATTTTTTCGAAGAAAGTTGGGCCGAAAACCCCGATGCAATTTTTGCTAAGGTAGATAAACTGAATTACCCCGTAATCGTTAAGCCGGTTCACCTTGGAAGCAGCATCGGTGTAAACGTGGCAAAAAACAGGGAAGATTTGGAGCAGGCTATTGAGCTCGCCTTCCGTTACGACCGCCATCTGTTGATTGAAAAAGTAGTTTCACCACTTATGGAAATTAACTGTTCCGTACTTGGGTCAGGCAGCAGTTGCAAAGTAAGTGTATGTGAAAAGCCACTGAGCAAAGAAGAGCTCCTCTCCTTTCAGGATAAATATCTTGCTGAAGAAGGCTCGAAAGGCATGGCTGCGGCCGACCGTGAAATACCGGCTGATATCCCCGGCAAACTAACCAAAGACATCCAGGAAACTGCAAAACAGGTGTTCACACTTCTGGGATGTAGCGGGCTTGCCCGCCTCGATTTCTTGGTTGATGCCGAATCAAACAAATTTTACTTCAACGAGATAAACACCATTCCCGGCTCTTTCTCTTTTTACCTCTGGAAAGAGAGTGGTATCAGCTTCACACAACTGCTCAAAAAAATGATTGATATAGCAATTGAAGAGCATCAACTTAAAAGCAGGCAAATTCAATCGTATGATACAAACTTATTGAGCAAGAAAGCCGTTACAGGTATTAAAGGACTAAAAGCCAACAAATAATGAAAAAAATACACCATATTCTTTTTGCCCTGTTACCTCTTGCAATTCTTCTGCATGCCTGTGCCACAACAAGCGATACTGTAACCGTAGTACAGGAAGCACCAAGAACTGAACGTGCACAAGAAGCCCAGCAGGAAACTGTGTTCAATGAAATTACACTTGGGTTAATTGACCCTGTAACCAATTTTGATCCGCTTTTTGCGCGAAACCTAAGCACGCAACGGGTGCTATCACTAATTTACGAAGGGCTTTTCAAGCTCGATAACAATGGCGAACCGGTACCGGCTCTGGCTAAAGAAGTTGAACTTTCTGATGATGGCCTCACCTACACAATTACCATTAACAGAGAGAGGCTCTACCACGACAGCAGAATTTTCACAGCAGGCCTTGGGCGAAGAGTTCATGCAAGCGACGTAAAATGGGCGTTCGAACGCACAGCTCAGCCCACCGTTCCACGGCGCGCTGCCGAACTCCTTATGAATGTGAGAGGCTTCGAAAACTATTTTCTGGAGCAGCGCAATGTGTATGATATCGACAACCGCGTTCTTAATGAAGTAAGAGGAATTCAGGTAGTAAATGCAGAAACAGTGCGTTTCCATCTGAACGAACCGGATGACAACTTTCTGAAAAAGCTTGCTTCACCGAACCTTTTTATCTATCCGCGTGAAGCCGTAAATAATAACCCGGATGGCATTGCTAAAAACCCTGTGGGAAGCGGGCCTTACAGGCTTAATCAGGTTCAGGATGACGGCCGCGTTATACTTATACGCCACAGCAATAACACCAGTGACTCTAACCTTCCGGAGATAAACCGCATTAATGCGATATCGTTTACTTCCGAGTCTGATATGTTTCAGCAGTTTGCATCGGGTGATATTGACTGGATTCCTGAAATTGGCCCCGAAGTTAAATTCCAGACGCTCAATGAAGACTACTCCCTGCAATCTGCCTACCAGGATTCATACAATGTTCTTGCGCATGATGCATACAGAATCAATGCATTTTATCTGAATAACCGCTCAATTGTTGATCAAAGATGGCTTAGGTCAAGGCTTTCTCTGCTAACATCTGAAGATTTCAGAAGCCGTGGAACCATTGAATTAATTTTGGATCGCTTTGAAACCGATGAGGAAGCGGAGAAAAAAGAGGAGTATTTTCTGAGCTTCACGGATGACCTTGTTGCCACTACCCTCCTCACAGAGCTTCACGCTCTTGTATTCCAGCCGGAGTCATCGCTTGTATTTTTCGACATCCGTGTGCCAACCCGACAAACATCAATTTTTACCAACAAGAGCACATCTTTCCGGCAGCAATTTGACCCGCTTCCTGACGGATATTGGCTGCGTATTGATACTAAAATCGTTAGCTTACATAATGACCGCGTTAGCGGCATTGAACCCACAGTAGTGCCCTGGGCACTTAATATTGAACATATACGGGTACATAACGGGGACTTAAGCTCTGCCCGATGAAAATATCAATCGTTGCCAATCCTGAAAAATACTCCATCCAGGAGCCGTTTTTCAATGTAATTGAATGGTGCAATACCAACAGCAAAACTCTGCTGCTGAACGAGAAAATAGCGCAACACTTTCCCAATGCAGCAGATGCACCATCAGTTGAGGTAGTAAAGGATGAAAAAAGTTCTGTTGCAGCAGCTGATTTTGTGATTGCCATAGGCGGTGACGGCACCATGCTGCACACGGCACACATCGTTAAAGAGTTTGAAACGCCTGTACTTGGCATAAACACCGGCAAACTTGGTTTTATGGCTAATATACAACCGGGTGATATCCACACAGCGCTTAATCATGTTGCAGAAGGCAATTATACTATAGATAACCGCCACATGCTTCGGGCTGATGCAGGAGATGAAAATCACTATTTCGCTCTCAACGAATTCCTTTTTTCAAAAAAAGACAGCTCTTCCATGATTTCCCTTGAAGTGGAATATGATGGAGAACTGATCAACAACTACTGGGCAGACGGGCTCATCATCTCATCCCCTACAGGTTCTACAGCTTATAACCTGTCAGCTGGTGGCCCGATTGTACTTCCAAATACGCCTGTAGTAGTTCTAACGCCCATAAATCCCCATACGCTCACCACCCGGCCGCTTGTGTTGCCCTCAGGCCGAATGATTACCGTTAGAACAGGAAACAGCGGTGATAATGTGTTATTTTCTTATGACGGAATTGTACTTCCGCATAACAGTAAACTTGACATCAACATAATTCAGAGCGATTTTTCAGTATACCTTATTCAACTTCCCGAACAGAACTATTTTGAAACATTGAGAAACAAACTGATGTGGGGATTGGATAAACGAAAAATCTGAAACATTACCCCGGGAAATACCAAAAGGCAGGCCACTGCCAATAATGCGGGCAAAATAATCACTCGCCTGTCCCGGCAACAAAACAGAACAATCAAATAAATAATAAAATCATGAAAGTAACAGTAGTAGGAGCAGGAGGAAATGTTGGTGCAACCACCGCATTTGCAATTGCCGAAAGAGATTATGCCAAAGAAGTAATATTGGTTGATATTGAAAGAAAAGAGGGAGATAAAACATTTTATCCATCGAAAGGGCGTGGGCTCGATATGTGGCAAACAGCTCCCATCCAAAGCTTCGATACCCGCCTCACAGGAACCGTTGACTATAAAGACACAGCCAACTCTGATGTGTGTGTTATAACTGCAGGCGTACCGCGTAAGCCGGGTATGAGCCGTGATGACCTTCTTTCTATCAACGGAAATATTGTAAAAAGCGTAACTGAAGAGCTGGTAAAATATTCACCGGATACCATCATTATCGTAGTTTCAAACCCGCTTGATGTGATGACCTATGTTGCACACGCTGCAAGTAATCTCGATTCCAAGAAAGTGATGGGAATGGCTGGTATACTTGATACTGCCCGTTATCGCGCATTTTTAGCAGAGGCGCTTGATGTATCTCCAAAGGATATCCAAGCTATGCTAATGGGCGGCCACGGCGATACTATGGTTCCGCTGCCAAGATACACCACAGTTTCCGGTATTCCGGTTACACAGCTGATTGATGATGCTACACTGAACGATATCGTTGAGCGTACCAAAACCGGCGGTGGCGAGCTTGTAGGCCTGATGGGAACTTCTGCCTGGTATGCACCGGGTACAGCAGCCGCACAGATGGTAGAGGCAATAATGCTGGATCAAAATCGTATTTTCCCATGCGCAGCTTATTGCGACGGCGAATTTGGCATAGAGGACCTCTTTATTGGCGTGCCGGTTAAACTTGGAAAAGGCGGCATCAAAGAGATTGTAGAGATTGAACTTGATGAAGACGAAGTAAAACTTTTACGAGCATCAGAAGCAGCTGTTCGTTCAACACTGGACGACTTCAAAAAGCTGATGGATAACTAAACCGCAAATAAACGAAGACTAAGCGCTTCACTACTTGCAATTACAGCCTCAATCCGTTCTCGGGTTGAGGCTTTTTTAATGTTTTTTCCAGATTAGCAATTCATATGAGAGTGCCCCCCTTTGAGAGGCTGTGAAATATTGCCACGGAGGCACGATAATACACTGAATATTCCGTGCTTTTCCGTGTCCGTAGCATTAAAGCATGTTTTTTAAACTTCGTTTTTTATTGATGGATAGTTTTCTCTCAGCCTCTAAAAAGCGGATTTTTTTTAGCTTAAATCACTACCTCAAACTCAATTTATTCTAACAAATCCCGCCACTCCTCAGGAATTTCAATTTCTTCTTTCACACCCAAATCTGCAATTTCAAGGGCAGAGCTTTGAAGAAAGATCGCGCAATTTTGCAGGCGGTTGCCACTGTTGTCGCCATTTGGGCCGTAAATCGGGTCATTCAGAATGGGCAGGCCGGCCTCTCTTAGATGAAGGCGAATTTGATGTGTTCTACCCGTTACCGGTGTGCACTTTACAATGCTGTTTTCGCCATCACTCATTACAGGTACAATGTGGGTTTCGGCTGGTTTTGCATCAGATAAATTACTGCCGCATTCAAAAATGAACCCTTTTTTCCTTCTGATCGGAGCATCAACCGTGATAGCTCTGTCGGCAACACCCTGTACCAGTGCATAGTACCATTTCTGTACACGGTTCTGAGAAAATGCCAGCTGAAAGTTATTCGCTGTTTCCCTGTTTCTTGCGAGCAGAACCAGGCCGGATGTTACCGCATCAAGCCGGTGAACAATGCTTAGATTGGCAAACCCTTCACTTTCTAAAATGTAGATAAGGGTATTTTTGTAGTACCTGCCGCCCTGATGCATTGGCATCGGTGCAGGTTTAAAGGCGAAGAGCCAGTTTTCGGACTCTTTAACCACTCTTACACCGTCAGGAACTGAGGGTTCTTTTACCGCTGGAGTGTGGTGGTAAATGATTTGATTCGGTTTGAGCAGGCCATCCGGTTTGGCGTTACCATCGTCCAGCCAAACCAAACGGTTTTCTATTCTGCGCTGCCATTCGCTTTGAGGCACAAACGAAAAGCGTTCATTCAGATAATGAACAAGCTGCTTGCCGGCATCTTTTGGTTTTATCAGCAGTGTTCTTGTGAGCGGAAATGGCTTTACAATTCTTGCCTTACTGCTTTTGTAATTCACGCTCTTTGAAGCTGTCGTCAAAATAGTTATACCATTTTCTGAACGGGCGGAAGGCATCATCAGGATCAAACGGGCGGCGGAACTCGCTCTTTTTGCACTCTTCGCTGCAGCAGCCTTCCATCATGCTTGCGCCCTCTTCCGAGCAGATAAACAATTTATTGCACTCCATATTGGCGCAGTTCAGGTAACTGTCGGCAGGTTTACCGGTAATTTCACAGTAGGCAACCGGTTCGAGGCTATCTCTGTTTACCGGTACCACAAGGCGGTCATCAAACACAAAACACTTTCCTTTAAAAAATTTACCACCCTCTTCCTTGCCGTAGGTAAGAATACCGCCATGAAGCTGGTTTACGTCGTCCCATCCTTTTTTCTTCATCAGCACCGAAAACTTTTCGCAACGGATACCACCGGTGCAGTACATCAGCACTTTCTTATCTTTGGGTATCTCTTTTTCGGCTTCATCGAGCCAGCCCGGGAAGTCGTAAAAATTCTCTACATCGGGTTTTATGGCACCCTCAAAATGCCCCACCTTCGACTCGTAATTATTCCGAACATCAATCACCACAAAGTCTTCCTCCTTCTCAAAAACTTCTCTCCACTCTTTGGGTGAGAGATAATTACCGCCATATTTCGGATCCAGTCCATCCTCATATATAGCTACTATCTCTTTTCGAATTTTGCAGATCAGCTTTGCAAATGGAATGATGTCGCATTCATCGGTTTTAAACTCGGTATCTTCAAAACCCGGCAGGCTCCACACATACTCTTTGTATTGCTGCATCTGTTCCGGCGTGCCGCCAAGTGTGCCGTTAATTCCCTCTACACCGATGTAAACACGCCCCTTTACACCAAGATTTTGCATGAATAGTTTATGATCTGCACAAAATTGTTTGGGATCTTCAATAGGGGAGAAGTTGTAGTATAGTATTACTTCGTAAGTCATGGTGGTTTGCAAAAAGACGTTTTTATAAAAGTATTCGTTAAACGATTTATGAATTCATAATTTACGGCGATTTTCAACAACTTTTAAATTCCCGTTTGATCGGATGAGACTCTTTTTTACACCCATTGCAAAGCTTCTTTTTATATTTTTCGCCGGAATGATTCCGTTCTCCGCCTATGCACAGCACACTTTGCAGGTACACACGGTTGATGATCATCCCACATTTCAGGCCATTCAAACAGCATTTGACAGTGGCGAGCTATCCGCAGATGAAGCTATTCTGCAAAAAATATACGCCGGACTCTCACCTGATCGCCTCGATGCCCGTTTCAGTTACGAAGATGATACCATCATTAAGTGCCTCACTCCTGTGATAGCAGACTTTACCCGGGAGAAAGAGAATCTCTCATTCGCAACCATTCAGGAAGTGAACAGTCTGTTGATGGGGGATCTGATCACATCACAACAAACAATAGAGCACATTTCCCCATCCGGCAATTTCAGGCTGATCTATGAAACAGATGGCATCCACGCAGTGCCTCTGGAAGATACAAACGGTTCCGGCGTACCTGATTATATTGAACGGGCCGCCTTTGCGGCCGACTCCTCCTACAGGCATCAGATTGAAACGATTGGTTTTAAAGATTTTCTGCAGGATGATCCTTATGAGATTCGCTTCAGAAACATTCGCCCTTATGGAATGACATCCCAAAGCGGTTCGACCACGTTTATTACTATTCACAATAATTTTCAAAACTTCCCTCCTAATACCCATCCTGATGGCGATGTGATAGGTGCACTTTATGCCACAATTTCCCACGAAATAAAGCATGCAAGCCAATATGCTACAAGCCGCTGGCAGGGTAATTCAGGCAGCTTTAACTGGATTGAGATGGACGCCACGCTCATGGAAGACGTGGTTTTTCCGGATGTGAACGATTATTACAATTATATCAAAAGTAATTTTGACGGCTTCAACCCAAACACCCGGTCCATTTTTGGCAATCCGCAAAGTGCTACTCCCGGAGCTTACTGGCACGTAAGCTGGATGATCTATTTTTATGAGCAGTTTGGTGGTGAATTTTTCGCTGATGTGTGGAGCGAGTTTATTGAGGATCGCCAGCTTCCCATGTTTGATGCGATGCAGAGGAATCTCGAGCCACTTCAAACCAGCCTTGAACGCGAACACCTGAAAAATCATATGTGGCACATGGCATCAGGGCCAGACAGATCTGCACCGGATTTTGGGTTTAGTGACCGTATCAACTACCCAAATGCCAATTTTGCGCAATCTCTCTCATTTATACCGGATAGTTTAGGCCCACTCTTTCTTCAGCCTATGGCAGCAACCTATGTGGAGGTACAGCCTTCAAATATTGCGCTTGGCCAACCGGCTATACGAGTTGAATCAGATGTCCCCGGCGTTGTTGTTGGCGTGTTGGGATATTTCAGAGATGGCAGCACAGATTATCAACTGAGTTCAAATCCCACAGCTACTACACAGCTTATACAAACCACCTGGCCCTGGGCAGACTTAACAGATATGAGTATTGCCGTGGTGAATGCCAACCGTGACAATCAGGCATCTTATAATCTTATAGTTACATCCAGCCTGCCTGATGAAGATGCCATATCCCAAAATTACCCTAATCCATTCAGCTTGTTTACCAACATTCAGTTTTCTCTGAATGAAAACAAACACGTAACGATTGATATTCATGATGCAACCGGGCGGCGTATCCAGAGAGTGGTTGATGAGGAATTAAACGCCGGTTTTCACTCCATTCGATTTAACGGCAGCGGGCTCGCCTCGGGTGTCTATTTTTACAGAATAATTTCCGGCCAGACTGCCGAAACCAGAAAAATGGTTTTGATAAGGTAGGATTTACTGAAAATCTTGCATCATACTTTTAAAGTCTCTCCTCTAATTCATTCACATATTCCAACGCATTTTTTACCGGAATATCTGCCTGCTTAAAATCATTTATGTTACGTGTTATGATCACTTCACATTCATTTTCAACAGCACAATAATATTGTAATGCATCTTCAAAATCCTGCCATCCGGATGCCAGTGCAAGATCTATTGTGGATGTTTTCAGCGTGCTAACATCCATTAGCTGTCTCAGATTCTGTAACTGCTCCAGAGCCCTCTCCGAATTCGACAGTCTTCTGAGTATATAGTAGATATTGCTAAATGATCCGCCTGAAACAACTGCTTTAAACGTTCCTTTCTCCACTAGAGAGAATAAACGGTTTGCATGAATGGAATGAGGATACCTTGCAGTAATTGAATCGAGGCATATATCACTGTCAATCAGAATCTTCTTCATACCCTTCTTTTTTCATTAATTCTGATACAAGCAGTTCATCATAATCAACTTGTTTTGTGTTGGGTATGCTACCGGCCATCTTAGACAGAATTGACCCCTCTTTTGGCTGCCAGTTTTCTTCCGGTTCCTCTAAAGAAAGAATTAATTTTTCAACAACTTCAGATACACTAAGATTACGGCTTCTGGCTATACGCCTCGCTTTCTCTTTAATACTTTTCTCAAGGGTGAGGTTAATTTTTTCTTTCATAAAATATACGCATTAGTTTAAATGATTATACGTATAATTTGTGAAATTGAAAATATCTGAGTTTTGTATTCTAACCCCTGCTCAACAAATCCACAACCAGCATATCCGAAATTCTAAGGCCTTCGGGTGTTAGTGCCAGCCTGTCATCATCAAACACAAGCATTCTTTTTTCTTCTTGCTTCTCTATCCAGTCTTTCTGTTTCTGGTTCAGGCTGTACTGATATTTATCTCTCAGATTTTTCACAGATAAGCCCTTCACTGTTCTCAGGCCAAGCATAATTCGTTCTTCAGCAAGGATTGTTAGATCAAGCTGCTCCACCTCATCTATGGAC
>SLLL01000242.1 GCA_007134085.1 Balneolaceae bacterium | reverse complement strand
TCTCGATGTTGCTGTTAATGGCCTGCAGAGCCGATTGGCCGGGTTGAATTTGCACCAGTAAAAACTCATACTCCATCTGAATACCGGCTGTGTTTACAACAGGTGTCCACGCAAAAATGGGGACATCCATCAACACGTTTGAACCGTTTGCCGGCGATACAGGAATAGGGGGTGATGGGTATTGTACAGAGAAGTGAGAAATCCCGGCAATAGGAACAATACTTGGCTGGTTAGCCGGGCGCGCGTTTATGCGAATAGAGTAGCTGCCCTCAGGCACTGTTCCCGTCTGGATAATTTGATTGCGGATGCTGCCTTCTAACTGCTGAAACACATCAGCAGCTCCCTGGGGAAAAATCAGTTCTTCAAAAAAGTTTGTGAAAATATAGGTGCCGGGTGTAAAAGGGGCGGGCAGCGATGAGATTTCAATGATAGGCTGCCCCTCTTTTTGAACGGTAAAATCAAAAATAAAATCAACAGGAGCAGAGTTGAAGCTGGTATAGTTGAAGATGATCTGGTACTGCCCGGTAACAAAACTATTTTGGATATCATCAGAGAAGGGGCTTGGCAGTACAGGTGGTATACCCACAATGGTTACCTGCGATGTGCTTTGCGCCTGCAAACGATCTGCCGAAATGTGCAGAAATGAGAAAAGCCCCAGAACAATGAGAGCTGATTTGAAGACTGATCTGATAGTAAAGCCTGAAATCATGGTGTAGTTTTGCTTAGAATGATCGTTGATACCTGAAGCTGCCCTCAAGTTCTGTAAAGTCGTTTCCGGTTCCATCTATAACCCTGCTGTTGCGGGTTCTGAGGGTTATGTTGAAGGTGTCCTTGTCCGTAAACCGGTACGATGTGTTGATGCCCCCAACAAGCTGTTGAAAGCGGTTTGTGAATACAGTGCCATCCGGCAGCTCCCGATCCAGCCTGTTTCGGTTGATGCCGAGGTTTACACCGAGAGTTAACTTTCGGTTGAACAGAGCGTAGCTGGTGCCTGCATTGGCCCCTACATTTTGTATATCGCCGCCGTCGGAACGGTTGGTTAAGTAGTTGCCCGAACTGGTTATGGTTAAGCCGGCAGGGAGTGTAATGGCATAACTCAGCATACCTGTATAAGAGACCGAAGAGAAGGAGTTGGCTGCTTGCGGGCCGCCATCAAATTCGCTGCTTATGCTAAGATAACCGCCGGTAACCGCGATATTATGCACAAAATCTTCACCGAGAATGGTAAAGTTTGGCTGAACAAGAAAATTGTGCGACACCTGCGACTGCCCGCCACCCTGCTGCTCTGCTCCTTCGAGGTTGGCCATGGTTACGTTGTTCAGCAACAGGTTGTAAGAGGTGGTAAGATGGAAGGTTTCGCTAAAGGTAACCTGCACATTGGTGCCGATACCTGTGTTGTTTTGCGTTTGAAAGCGTGTGCCCAGCAGGTTGTCTCTGCCCAGGGTTACATCAGTGCGAACGGAGAGGCGGTTTTGGAAAAAGCGTACAGCAGGGCTTAGGGTTATGTTTTCAATATCGTTGCGAACCGTGCCGCGCCCGAGCGACATAAATCCCGGCTGAACGCGCTCGTAGCCGAGGTTCAGGTCGAAAACATCGAACCGGAGCCCGGCCATGGCTTTGCCTGCATAGTTAACATGTGTAGTTGCCCTTGGCTGATACAGTGTGGTGAAAAATACCGGGATGCCAAGATCGGATGCTGAAAAAGGTTCGCCTTCAAGATCGCGCGTAAAAACCGACGTGGTAAACTGGCTTTCAAGAGTAAAACGGCCATCAAACATATTAACCCGGAAATCAGGGGTTATGGTTAGGTTCTCCTGAGGTTTAATTTCGATGGTTTCTCCGCTAAGTGAGGCGGCATCATCCTGCGCATAAAATGTGTTCAGGTTAAAATAGCTGCCACTACTGCTGCGAACACCCACTTTTGCACCATATGCCCACTGATCGAACGAGGGTTCGCGAAAGGCCGATTCGAGGCTGGGCCTAACCGCACGTTTTGATTTGCCTCCAATCAGTTCAACTGAAAAATTACCGGGATTTGCGCGTACATACCCGCCGCGTATGGTAGTGCCGTTGAGGCTGTAATCAGAAAACCGGGTACTCACATCGCCTGCGCGGAAGGTAAGCCATCGCCACTGCATACTATAGCTGATGGAGTTCATGTTCTGGCGAAATCCGGAATCATCCGTAGAATAGTTCAATGAAAAGCCGCTTCTGAAACCTAAAGTGGTAAAATTGAAGTTGGCGTTGGTTTGAAGAACTCCCGGTGGCCGGCGGTTTTCGATACCCTGTGCCGTGTACATAGAAGCAGTAAAGCCAATACTGCCACCCGACCTGAACAGGGATAGGTCTGTATCATCCCAGAAAGATCTGTTTTGAGAAATTCCCGGCAATGCCGCCAAAAGCATAATGCCAAGCAGAATAATTATTTTCGAATTGATGGAAAAAAAGTTCAAAGCGTGCCCGGTTTACGTTTTTTTATTGACGAGTACTGCAAAAAGTCTTGCTAACTTTTGGTTGATAATCACTTATGTGGTTATGAATTAAATTCATTTAGTTGTCTTAAAAAGTTGCTATAGTGGTTATAGTTGAGTAAAATTTTTTTCTAAAAAAAGATTAAAAGTTTAGCGTTTCGTTGATTTGTATCTTAATTGCGCAAAACATTTTCTAATCACGACATAAAGCGAACCTACTGCAGTTGGAAAGAATTGGAGACATTACGAGGCTTCTCGCCGATGCACAGAGCGGAGATAAAAAGGCTCTCGACTCACTCTACCCGCATGTATATGGGCAGCTTAAGGAGATTGCGAGGAAGCATCTTGCCTATGAGCGAAATGCCCAGACGCTGCAAAAAACAGCCCTGGTTCACGAGCTTTATATAAAGATGCTGGGTAATGCGGAGATTGAGTGGCAAAACAGGGCGCATTTCTATTCTATAGCTTCGCGATGTATGAGGCAGATTTTAGTGGATTATGCCCGAAAAAAAGTAGCCCTCCGAAGAGGAGGTAAAATGCGGCCCATTACGCTGGATGAAGAGAAGCTCGATCTTGAAGAACACTCTGAGGATATTATTCAAATGAATGATTTAATCAATAAACTGAGTGAGGTAGATTCACGAAGGGGGCAGGTTGTGGAGATGCGGTTTTTTGGCGGTATGTCGATACCGGAAATATCGGAGGCGCTTGGCGTAACCTCCCGAACGGTAGACCGCGACTGGGCAAAAGCAAAATTATGGTTGTACAACGAGCTGAAAGCATCGTGATGCAGCTCATTATAAATATGGTATTTCTTTCGAGGATTTGTCTCATATTCTTAGATTAATCAAGTAAAATATGTGCAAATAGTCTCCTATGTATTTCAATAAATGGAAAATGCAATTAATTTTTTTCGGCCTTGAATCAATTGGCGGGAATAGGGCATTTTCAGCAACGCGTGGCAGCATTTTATACCGGCTCGGGCTTTGATAAATCTTTTATGAGCTTAATGGACCATTAAAATGGTGCCGCGTTGATGAAAAGCCCGCCGACAAGTGATTCACAGCCTTGATCTTTTGGTACTTTTGCATCAAGGCAAAAGTACAATAATTGGTTGAAGGGCTAAGTTTTTTTACATGTAAATAATAGGGTATAACAGGAACATAGTAACCACAAATCTATGAACCAGAACGACTGGAAACAGCTTAGCCGGATTTTTGATATGGTGCTTACCCTGCCGCCTGAAGGGCGCACTGACTATATCAAACGAGTGTGCGGGGAGGATACGGAGCTGGAGGAGAAGATCAGGGAGATGCTGAGCCAGTTAGAAGAGTCGGACCGGTTTTTTGAAGAGAGGCTGGGTAATAATGAGAAACTGATAAAAGAGCTGGATGCGCTGATTGCAGAGCAGGCTGGTGCAGAAGACTACTTTGAAGGGAAAAAAATAGGGCGCTGGGATATCCAGGAGCTGATTGGCCATGGCGGTATGGGGCGTGTATATAAAGTGCAGCGGGTGGATGAGAGCGGCATCAAACAAACCGGAGCGCTGAAAGTAATTCATAAAAACCTGCTCACACCATCGCACATGGAGCGGTTCAGGCTGGAACAACATATCCTCTCCGGCCTGCAGCACCCTAATATTTCTGGTTTTGTGGATAGCGGCATTACCGCCGACCGCATTCCGTATATGGTGATGGAGTATGTGGCAGGCGAAAATATTCTTGAATACTGTAATAACCGAAAGCTGCCGGTAGATGAGCGCCTAAAACTGTTCACCACCGTTTGCAAGGCGATTCAATATGCGCACACATCATTGATAATTCACCGCGACCTGAAGCCGGATAATATTCTTGTTACCAAAGAGGGCAGGATAAAAATTCTCGACTTTGGCATCGCAAAGCTGGTGGACCCGAATCTCTACGAAGACTCAGCCATCGAAACGCAGCCCGGTATGCGCATGCTGAGTTTGGAGTATGCATCGCCTGAGCAGATTTCGGGAAAAATGGTTACCACTTCAACCGACCTCTATTCGCTCGGCATCCTTCTCAGCAAACTGCTTACAGGCCTTCATCCATTTGATCTTAACAACCTGAGCTACAAAGAGGTAGAAAAAAAGCTCCTCGAGGAAGACCCGCCGCTTGCAAGTAAACGGTTTTTGGGGTTGTCAAAAAGTGAACTCAGGCAAGAGCTTGCAGAAGAGCGAGGCACTTCAGTATCTGAGTTAACCGGCAGGCTGAAAGGGGATTTGGATGCCATCATCTATAAGAGCCTGCATAAAGATCCTGAGAGGCGGTACAGTTCGGTGGAGGCACTGATTGCAGACCTCGAACGCTATCAAAACAGCCTGCCCGTTTCTGCCCGGCCCGATACGTTTGGCTACAGGTCACGAAAATTCATCCGGAGAAACCGCTGGGCAATGGCCGCCACAGCCATGATTTTTATTGTACTCACCGGTGGGATCGTGGCAACTTTACACCAGGCTAAGCAGGCTGAACAGAGTGCCCGTGAGGCGGAACAGGTATCTGCTTTTCTGGCTCAAATCTTTGACGGTTCTGACCCCAATCGCGCCAACGACGGTTCCATGACAGCCCGAGAACTTCTTGACCAGGGGTATGAAAGGGCATTGAACGAACTTGAAGATGAACCTCTTTTACAGGCCCAGATTTTGAGTATGATTGGTAATATTTACAGCAACCTGGGGCTTTATGAGCCGTCGTACCAGGCAATCAGCCGCTCCGTTGCGTTGTTTCAACAGGAGAGGGAAAGGTCGCCAAGGCTTGCATCGGCGATGCTAAGGCTTGCGAATCTTGAATACCGCCTAAATAATTTTGAGGCAGCTGCTGATGCTGCCCGTAATGCATTGGAACTGAGTATGAGGTACAACGGTGCTGATCACCCGGAGACAGCAAGTGTGATGAACACCCTGGCAATGTCGCTCGAAGAAATTGGGGAGAAAGAGGAAGCGTACCAATATTATCGCCGAATTATTGACCTTCGAAGAGGCCAGCCGGAGCAGGGGTCAAATCTTGCAATAAACCTCAATAATCTTGCCATTTCTCTGCAAAACGATGGCCAATATGAAGAGGCTGATGCCTTGTTCAGCGAAGCAGTGGAATTGATTGACGATGTACTAGGAAGTGAACATCCTTTTATGGCATATATATTGAATGGGTACTCCGGCCTGCATCAGGATAGGGGGGATTTCCACCTCGCTGAAGAGAATCTCAGGCAAGCACTGGCGATAGGCCAGGCTATTTTTCCGGAAACACACCCATTTATTGGGGTAGTTCATTATAATCTTGCGGAACTGTTCCGCATAATGGAGTCCTATCCTGATGCGGTAAAATATTACAGGTTATCACTTGATCAACGGCGAAATGCATTGCCGGGTAACCATCCGGATATTGCGCAAACACTCTATGAACTGGGAGGGGTGCTTATTGAAAAGCAGAGGCTTGAAGATGCTGAAATGTACCTGAGAGAAGCGGTTGACTTACGAAGAGAAATTTATGATAATGGCAACGTTCAAATTGCCCTGGCGAAAGCAAGGCTCGGTCGGTCTCTTCTGTTGTTGTCGAGGTATGATGAGGCTGAGTATTTTTTGATGGGTAGCTACGCAAAAATCAAAGAGCATTATGGTGATGATGCCCCCTTAACCCTCGAATTAGCTGCAAATCTTGCATCACTTGGGGTTGGCTTAGCTGAATAGATATCAAATGAATTAATATTTCACGGTATCTTATCAAACATCTCTGCTACACCTTCCCTTATGGTTCTCTGTAATCTCTCTTCTCTTTCTTCAATCACACGATCAGAGATGCCCACCCAAACAGCCTCATTTCTTTCAGCATCAACCAAATGAATGGTTACTGTACCCTGCCGATAGGTACCAACCTTTATCTCTTCTGATTGCCACGTATAGTTTCTTTGGCCAATGTAATTGAATGTGCCGGGATCGGTTGTTAAGCTCGTTTCTCTAACCTGATCTCTCTCTTCTACAACAATACCGATGTTAATTTTTAATTCGGCTCCTTCGCCCTGTTTCGAAAGCCCTCTTGTCTCCATTCTTTGGGAGATTTCATCCCTCAGATACTCAAGATGTTGTTCGTAGTTTTCGCTTAATACACCTTCAGCATCAGATATAAAAAAACCGAAAGAGCTGTAAGCAGCGAGTTCAAAATTGGGTGATTGCTCCAGAACGGTGACTCGTGTAGTTTGACATGCCGCAAAAATGAAGAGTGACAGCGCTAAGGTTAAAAAAGAGGAGTATTTCAGTTTCATAACAGCTTAGAGTTAGAGGATTAAATAGAAATTTCAGCTGTTTGAAGCTAAATCAAAAATAGCATTAAAAAAAGGAGAAGAAACCGGCGGCATTATTGATCTGCCGGTTGCTTCTCCAATAGTTGGTCAGGGTTGCTAATTACTGATGTTTTTCAATCAGTTTTTCGTAATCATGTACGGTTCCGTTATCCATGCAGCACTCGATAATCTGCTTGCCAAGATCGCTAAGGTCCGGCGTGTCGAAGCTGTTCAGCATTCTGTGGAAGAACTCCATCAGAATTTCTGCACCGGCATCGTAGCCTTCTTCCTGAACTTCTCTTTGCAGCTCAACTTGCAGCAACCATGGCGGAATAGTTCGGCCTTCGAACGTCATGAACTTCAGGGCATATCCAAGTACGTTGCATCTTGCCGGCTCAATCTGTTCCGGTGTGAAGGTTGCATTTCCTTTACGAGCAATATAATCTCTCACTACCCATTGCGACATGAAGCCAACTTTCCAGGCACCAATATTTTGGTTTGGTGTAAGGATGTATTGAACTTTAGGTGTCTGCACAATCTGATCTAACAGAAGGTTTGCTTGTTTTACCTTTTTACCGGTTGCAAATGGCCAGTAACTTCCCACACCTTCACTACTGATGCCCTCTGTTTGAATAATACTCGGGTTGGCATGTCCACGCGGGGCAACAAGCCTCCAGAGCCAGGCAAGTGCCGGTGGCAGCACGTGCATCAGGCCAACAATTCCATAGTTGGGTTCTTCCTGTGTGCAAGGTGGTGTTCTAAGCCCGATACTTCGGATATCTATACCAACCGGTTCTTTCACAATATCAGGTACAATTTCCCGAGGAAGAATTACTCTTGGGTTGGGGCATGGAACTCCAGGTTCATCATAAATATGCTCCCAGATCATGGCACGGCCATTTGGTACCGATTCAATATTGAGAAACAGTAGTGGTTTTGGGGGGACTGCGGTCAGCTTCTCAAGGCTTGGGTCTGTACCATATTCCGTGATGTGGTCAACCCGTACAAACCATCCATCTTCAGCATCTTCCAGCCACAGCTTACCATCATCTTTCTGTAATGATGGGTGGCACAGTGCCATATCATCCGTCACAGGGAGGAGGTCACACGATTTTGGAAGTTCCAGGAATCGCTTGTCTTCTTTAAACAGGTTATCACCAAGAAGCAGGCGGCCATCGGTCATACGGTGGGGTTGTTGAAGCATTTCGCTCTTGCCACCACCACTGGCGCCTTCATGCATGAAGGTTACGATGTTATCGTACGGAGTTTTTACCTGAACGGCAGAGCAGTGAGCCGTAACCCAGCCCTCTTCCTCTCCCTGGCCAATCAACATGCCATAAACACCCTTTTTGGCACTTGGCCCCGGATAAAGGTTATAACTGAACATTTCGTAATTATCCGGCTGACGGTTATGTACAACAATCTGTTTGCCTTCAAAGTGGCTATGCCTGAACGGCGGGGCTGTATAGATAAATGCAGTTGGCTTGTAATTCTCGTCAAGCTCATCAGGGTTGATGATACCCTGCAGTAGTGCCAATCCTAACCCAAAGAATCCGGCATTGGCAGGAATCACAGCAACGGTTTTAAAGCCCATTCCCATTTTACCCGCATTGAAGAAAAACATGGCTAAATCTTGTGTTTTCAGCCAATCAAAGGTTTCTTTTCGAAGCGGATCAAAATCTTTTCCAAAACGGTTTTTAAAAGTTTCCTTGTCGGTAGGCAATTCATCTGCAATTAACATACAGTTAGGATCTCTCCGACGCATGTATGCTTCTGTATAGTTTGCAGCTATCCCGTTTTTAACCCTGTGAACAATTGCCTCTTTTTTAGTTTCTCCGTTTGGCAGGTTGTAAGCAACTTCAAATTCTACCCCCTCTTCACCCCCAACGGCAAGGTTTACAAGATCTTCTACATTATTGGCAACGGATACACTTGGTGCCTCTTGAATAAGCATCTCAAGCTCTGCTGGCAGCTTAAACTTGAATGCAGGTTTTTTTGTTGATGTCATACTTATTAAATTTTTAATGTTTGTTAGTACAGCTATTAAATTAACATAGCTGCCACTAAACATAAAAAAATGATTTTATTTAAGTATGAAGGAAGTGTAAATAATTTTGAATACTCTATAACCGTCTTTTGCACTATATCTTTAAAGAGAAATATGACATCACATTCAAAAAACTAAAAAGCGGTTTTCTGAACTTTAAAATCGTTAATCAATGCAAAAAGCATTTATCAGGAATCAGAAAGGTGAATCTTAATATAAAATGACAGAGTTCCAGATATCATATTTTGTTAATTCTAATCTGGTACTTTAACAACATTACTACCTGTGATCAGAACTGTAGGTCATTTGATGCAAGGTCAGATATGGCTATTTCGGTCGTCATACCAGTTACATGAAACTTAATAGAGACAATAAGCAAAAAAGCATCAAATCTAAGGGATTGGATTATATCTGATTGTCTGTTTTACAGTTATATTTGATTAGTAAGCTATAACAAAAGCAGGAGAAAACATGGCAAAAGTGTTGCATAAGATCATCGAAGAGCAAATTAAAACCTGGGAAATTGATAACATCTCAAAAACCCCCAGAACGCCAAAAGGCAATCCATTTCCGGTGATTACCATCTCAAGGGAGTTTGGTGCACTTGGAGCAGCATTGGCTAACCATATGGGTGACAAGCTCGGCTTTAAAACCTGGGATAAAGATATTCTAAAAGCCATTTCTGAGAAGCTTGGCAGTGATAAAAAATATCTTGAGTCTCTCGATGAAAACCGGCGTGAAACGATTGAGGATGTGATTGTTGGTTTTCTAAAACCGAGTACCAATGCCGGCTACATCAGAACGCTTAATCAGGTAGTAAGATCTCTGGAAGAGCATGGAAATGGTATCATTGTTGGGCGGGGAGCCAACTACATTTGTACCGATCCCAAAGCTTTTCATCTTCGTGTTGTATCGCCATTGCCGGTACGCACAAGGCATATTGCAGAACAGCAGGGGATTTCAAAAGGAGAAGCTCAGGCCCTCATCACAAAAAAAGACCAGGAGCGTGCCGGATTTATTAATCACCATTTCAAAAAAGATGTTGCCAATGCATCTGACTATGATCTCATCTTGAACTCAAGCGTATACTCTCTCGACGAGATGATGAAGATTGCAATGCTTGCTTATGAGAAGAAAACCGGATTGAAGTTGGTATTGCATCAATAATAGTATTATTGGTTTTACTTTTGTTAAAATGCCTTAGCCATAATCATTGCCGGGTGTAGCGCTTTCTTTTGCAGCCCGTCTGCTATTTGATGGCGGCATGAAAAGCCCGGGGCACAGACTAAGGCATCATCATTCAGTTTTCTGAGGGCAGGAAAGAGTGTTTGCTCGCCTATTTTCATGGATACATCATATTTGTCTGATTCATACCCAAAACTGCCTGCCATTCCGCAGCAGCCGGTTTTTAACTCAACGGGTTCAAAACCAAGCAGTTTAAATGCCTGTATGAGCATATCATTACCTGCCAGTGCTTTGGTATGGCAGTGCCCATGAATGTATACCTGCCGGCCTTTTCCAGCATCCTGATGATTGCCCGTTAACAGCTCACCAGCCAGAAATTCTTCCCACAGGAAGGTGTGATCTGAGATCTTTTGTGCTTTGGGCAAATCATCATCTGAACAGAGGTCTCTGTATTCATCGCGCAGGGTGAGGATTTCGCTCGGTTCAAGCCCAATGATGGGGATGCCTTTTTCAGCGAATGGAAATAATTTTTGGATGTTGGTGTTGCAAATGGCAGCGGCATCATCAAGCAGCCCTTTTGATAACTGTGGGCGCCCAGTTGGCCAGATTCCCGGCAGAATAACGCTGTAGCCTAATTTGCTTAGAACATCACATGCCGCTATGGCAATTTCCGGCTCATGATAATTTGTGAAAAGGTCAACAAGCAGTACCACTTGTTTTTCCTCGTTGTTTACACTGCCTTTAAAACTGGATTTGTACCATTTATGAAAAGGCTGCTTTGCAAATTGAGGCAGTTCCCTCCTTTGGTCTACATTCAGCAGCTTTTTGTAAATGCCTTTTGCAAGTCCAGTACTGTTTATAAAGTTAGTGAGGCCGGAAAATGCAGATGCCAACGGATAAAACCGTTCAGGCCGCCCGAAAAACCCCTCGCCAAATGTGGCGCCATTCTCTTTATGCCAGCCGTTAAGAAACTCGGTTTTCATCCGGCCCATGTCCACATTGGCGGGACACTCACTCTTGCATGCTTTACAACTAAGGCAGAGGCTGAGAGCTTCCTTCAACTCTTCTGATTTGAACGCATCTTTCTGCCTGCCGGTAAACAGCTGCCTGAATAGGTTTGCACGGCCACGGGTATTGTCTTTCTCTTCTCGTGTTGCGTGGTATGATGGGCACATTGTGCCGCCACTCTCCGGGAGTTTGCGGCAAACTCCTGCACCATTACACTGCTCTAAAGCACCGGCAAAGCCATTAGTGGATCGCCAATGGAATACGGTTTCTACATTCGCACGTTCATAATCCGGTGAGTAACGTAGGTCAGAGTCTATTGGTTTGGCATCAATAATTTTACCGGGATTGAAGCGGTATTCGGGGTCCCAAATCTCTTTCACTCGGCGCAGCAGCGGCATCATTTCACTGCCGAGAACAGTTTCGATGTAGGGTGCTCTGGCACGCCCGTCGCCATGTTCACCGGAGAGAGATCCCCGATATTTTTTCACCAGTTCTGCCACCTCCTGTGCTATCTCTTTCATGGTTTGCAGCTCTTTCGGCTTGGTGGTGTCGAGAACCGGCCTAAGGTGCAGCTCTCCAACGGATGCGTGCGCATAGAACACGCAGGTTGTATTGTGTTTATCCAAAATTTTCTGGAAATCCTGAACGTAATCGGGCAGGTCTTCCACGCGTACAGCCGTATCTTCAACAAAAGTAGGTGAGCGGGAGTCGCTGCCAAGGCCCATCAGCAGGCCAAGCCCGGCTTTTCTCAAATTCCACACACGTGCAATCTTATCAGGGCCGGTTTCGAACGGATGGGCATATCCCAATTTCAGTTCTTTAAGTTTTGCGGCAAGGCCATCTGCTTTCTTCGCCAGTGCATCGGCATCATCACCCTCAAACTGAATGATGAGAATACATTTTGGGCTGCCATCAAGAAAAAACCGGTTCTTATTCTGTTCAATATTGCCTTTTGTGGCATTAAGGATAATATCATCCACCAGCTCAACCGCAGCGGGCTCCCATTTTACAGCCTCAACCGTTGCAAGCATGGCTTCATGGAGCGAGGTAAACTGAGGAATCACCAGTGAGTGTACTTTTGGCAATGGCACAAGATTTACTTTTGCGGAGGCCGTCATAGCCAGGGTGCCTTCGCTCCCGCAGAGCAGCTCAGCAAGGTTAAATGGCCGTCCGCCCGGGGTGATTGGCTCCATCTCACAAAGCCTGTCGATAGCATAGCCGGTGTTTCTTCGGGTAATATCAGGGTGGGGAAAGTTTTTGATGATTGCCTCTTTATGCTGTTTCAAAAGGCCCAGCATGCCCCGATAAATATCACCTTCGAGGGAGTTCAGTAGAAGCTTTTCTTCAAGTTCACTGTTGTTCAGTGGTTTAAACGTAGCGGCTGATCCATCACTCAGTATAGCTTCAATCTCAAGCGTATGCTCTCTTGTTGTTTTATGTTTGATGGAAAACGAGCCACAAGAGTTATTCCCAATCATGCCGCCAATCATACAGCGGTTGGTGGTGGATGTATCCGGCCCAAACTGCAAGCCATACGCTGAAGCTTCCCTGTTGAGTGTATCCCTGATTACTCCCGGCTGCACATGCGCCACGCCATTTTCCGGGTCAATATCAATAATCTCCGTCATAAAGCGGGAAACATCCATGATATATCCGCCACCGGTTGCCTGCCCGGCAAGGCTCGTACCCGCACTGCGCGGGGTTATGGGAATTCCGGTTTCGATTGACGATTTGACCAACCGCTGTATGTCACCGGTATTTTTTGGGAAGGCTACTCCCTCAGGTATCTCTTCATAGATGGAAGCATCAGAAGCGTATAATCGGCGGGTCAGGGTATCGGTTTTGATGGATGACAATGTGGTATAAATTTAATGATGGTGTTAAGTATGCAGTGTATTGAGTAGTGAGGCTTGAGTATCAAGACACCATCTCGCTACTTGCTATTAACTTACTCTGTATCAAAATAGGTTTAAGGAGAGAAAAAATCAGAGCAAATGTACCGGGTATTCAGAGAATATCTGATTGTGAGTGATAATGGGAATATTATCGGCAATGGCTTGTGATATGATTAGCCTGTCGAATGGGTCTTTATGAAAATGAGGTAAATCTAACAGGGTTGTAAGATGTTTTTTTCTAATAGAAAGAATTGAGATGAGATTTTGTTCTATCTCTTCAAAGAAATTATTCGGCAATTCAAGTTTGCCTTGGCTGGCTCTTATATAAAGTTCCCAAAGGCTCGCAATGCTTATGAAAACGTTTGTCTCTGAACTTTTGAGAATCTGAATATCACTCGGTTTTAATTTTTCCGGATTTTCAAAAATCCATAACAGGATATGGCTGTCAATCAGGATTTTATTCATCGGGGAAAAGTTTGCTTTCATTAAACAGCTTTTCTATTTCCTTGTCGGAATCACTAAAATCTCCGTGTATTTTAATTTTACCTCTTAGGGTTCCAAATTTTCTCTGCTTCGGTTTACTCTCAATTTTTTTCAATTCAGCAATAGGGGTGTTGTTTTTTGCTATGATCACCTGTTCACCTGCAAGCACATCTTTTAATAGTGCTGAAAGGTGTGTTTTCGCTTCGTATATGTTTACTGTTTTTGCCATTAGAGTTGCCAAAATTAAACTTAGCTAATAACGCTGGGATTTGCAGAATGTTTTTTCTCAGGCTGTTTTAAGTGTTGGCACGTTTTCATTTTGAGGTGTTGGCAGCCGACACGGTACTGGGTGAGGAAACAGAAAGATCAAATCCGCCTGAGGCGGATGAACGTAAATAGCCCCGTATGCAATACGGGGTTTAAGAAATCAGATAAGGGAGAACCCCGAACGGGGTTCAATGCCAGTGGACGGATCGGTTCGGTACAATATCTCACTGTTCAGAGCAGATAGTTTTCATCATAAGAAACCCCATGCTCTTCCAAAAGTGCCTGTAGCTCCTCCGGCCAGCTCATATGCCAGTGATGGGCCTCCTGGTTCTTGATATAGCTGATCAACCGGTTCTTATCTTTAAAGTGATGAGTAAAAGCCCCGTACCCTTCCTGCCACCCGTTAAAATTTGGAAACAATTTTTCCTGTTTGATAAAAGCGTGGCTTGCCAGGTTGACGTCTTTAATCAACGAAGACAACCTCACGGTTGGATGGACGTGAGTAAGCAGATGAAGGTGATCTTCCACACCATTAATCCGGTACACATGGCATGTATTGTTGTTCAAAATGCCCCAGATATAGTTGAACAAGGCCGTTCGCTGGCCTTTTTGCAGACAACGGGCTCGGTATTTGGTACCGAAGACGATGTGATAGAGAATTTGTGTGTAGGCACTCATGACCGGATAGATTTTAGAGTCTGTTTAAGGTTCATCGGGTTGGTTTGTATATCTGTATGAACCGAAAAACAGGAACTCCTTACAAAATTGGGAAAAAAATTAGCACATGAATGCCCATGGTATTGAACCCCATTCGGGGTTCCCTCTTTTTGTATTGTTTGCCCCACCGACAGGTTTGTCGGGGTTATTCATGTTTGATCCGCCAGCGGATCGAGAGGCTAAGGTATATTCTGCTGAATATTTACTTCAACACCTCAAAATAAAAACCTCCCTAAGTGTTTGTCAGAAAGTTACCAAGTGGCCAAAAACAAACCTTTCAGCAAGCTACTTGAGGGAGGATAGCATGTAAAAGCTGGAACAGTTTATCCTACAATGCGAATGAATTTTTAGCTTTTTTCACAATCTCATCTCCAATCGCAAGCCCGGCAGTAGCCGCCGGGCTGGGCGCATTTAAAACATGGATTTCACGTTCGGTAGTTTCGAAGTAGAAATCATCGAGTATCTCACCGTTGGGCAGTAACGCCATCGCCCGCACTCCTGATGGTGATTTTTTCAAATCTTTCTCATTCACAGATGGAATGAGCTTCTGAAGGTTTTTAAGAAATCCGGTTTTTGAGACAGAACGGTACATTTCATCGAGGCCCATTCTCCAGTGTTTGCCAGCCATTTTCCAGAATCCGGAGTAACCGGCAGTATCGATGGTATCAGCCAGGTTAAAGGAAGTTTTCTTATATCCTTCGCGTTTAAATGCAAAAACGGCATTCGGCCCACACTCCACACCGCCTCTGGCCATTTTTGTGAAATGCACACCCAAAAATGGAAACTCAGGATTTGGTAGGGGATAGATTAACCCCTTTACTTTATGCTCAGATTCTTGTGTGAGCTCGTAATACTCTCCCCTGAAGGGAACAATTTTTAGGTTAGGGCGAAGCCCGGCCGACTGCGCAACACGGTCGCTGTGCAAGCCTGTACAATTAATAAAATGTTTGGTTTTGAACTGCTCTTTGTCGCTATGGATTGCAAGGCATCCATTAACATGGGCAATGTGTTTAACCGGTGTTGAAAAACGAACCTGCTGCCCGGCAGCTGTAAGCTTTTCAGCAAGTGACCGGCATACAGCAGGGAAATCAACAATACCTGCGCAGGGCACGTGAATTGCCCTCACACCGGCAGAAAAAGGTTCAATCTCTTTAAGCTCTTTTTCATCAATAAGACGGATGTCTTCAATATTATTTTCGAGGCCGCGTTTATAGATCGAAATGAGTTTGGGTATTTCATCGTCGGTAGTAGCTACGATAACTTTGCCGCAAATTTCGTGCTTAATATTGTTTTCCCGGCAATAGGCTACCATCTGATGGCGGCCGTCAAGGCAGTTTCTTGCTTTGTAGCTGCCCGGTTTATAGTAGATGCCGGAGTGAATTACCCCGGAATTGTGGCCGGTTTGATGTGCCGCAACAGTATTCTCTTTTTCCAGAACGAGAATGGCAGAATCGGGAAAAGCGTTTTGCAGCTTGTAAGCAGTTGAGAGCCCAACGATACCGGCACCTGCAATCACAAAATCGTAGATCATAACTTAGCTTTTTAGTATCGGCCCGGTTATTGCCAAAGGCCGGTTCAATCAAACAGAAACGTTACACATTTTAAAAGAATAACCTGTATTTTTTAGCCTCAATTAAACAAATTATGAAAACTTTGAATTACACACATATTTCATTTCTAATACTTGCTTTTTTGTTGATCGGCTGCGCATCAGAGCAAAATAATTCTGCTGAATTTATTGTGGAGAATGCGGTATTTGCAGACCTCGACGGCAACGAAGTATCCGTTTCTGACTATAAAGGCCAGTTGATTCTGATCGACTTTTGGGAGTCGTGGTGCGGGCCATGCCTGCAGGTATTTCCCGCAATGGAAGATTTGCGGCAGGAATTTCCTGATGAATTTCAGGTATTTGCTGTAACTGTTGGCCTTAACGAAGGCCCCGAAGACGCCCGGCGCTTTGCAGAAGAGCACGGCTATGATTTTGTATGGCTTTATGATGAAAACGAAATTTTTTCGCAGCTTGGCGGCCAGGGCATTCCCTTTAAAGCGTATGTAGATCCCGATGGAAATTTCATTAAACTTGAAATGGGCTCTCATGG
The DNA here is from genome assembly GCA_007134085.1 of Balneolaceae bacterium. Lineage (GTDB taxonomy): Bacteria > Bacteroidota > Rhodothermia > Balneolales > Balneolaceae > Rhodohalobacter. Next base: position 2,274 of record SLLL01000242.1, on the reverse strand, counting down.
CAGGCAGGGAGATTATAACCGTGCCAAAGAGTTGCTTGCCGAGTACTTTGAAGGGATCAACTAAAGAATAAATCATTCAAAAAAAAATTGAACAAAAATTTGCTGAGCATTGTTTTGTCAGCAATCAAAAAACAAATAACTATACATGGAACAACAAGTAGAAAAATTACCCTATAAAGTAGCCGATATTAGCCAGGCAAGATATGGCCGACAGGAAATTGCTTTGGCTGAAGCAGAAATGCCGGGCTTAATGGCTACAAGAGAAGAGTTTGGAAAGTCAAAACCACTTGCAGGTGCACGTATTGCAGGCTGCCTTCACATGACTATTCAGACAGCTGTTCTGATCGAAACCCTTGTGGAGCTCGGTGCTGAAGTTCAATGGTCTTCATGCAATATTTACTCCACACAGGATCATGCTGCAGCTGCAATTGCAGAATCAGGTGTGCCTGTTTATGCCTGGAAAGGTATGACCGAAGAGGAGTACGACTGGTGCATAGAGCAAACCATTTTCTTTCCTGATGGCCAGCCACTAAACATGATTCTCGATGATGGTGGCGACCTTACAAATTTGGTTCTGGATAAGTATCCAGAGCTTACCCGAAACATTCGCGGAATCTCTGAGGAGACAACCACCGGTGTGCTTCGCCTTTATGAAAGAATGAAGAAAGGCACGCTCACAATTCCGGCTATTAATGTGAACGACTCGGTTACAAAATCGAAGTTCGACAATAAGTATGGCTGTAAAGAGTCTTGCGTGGATGCAATACGCCGTGCAACAGATGTGATGATGGCCGGAAAAGTTGCCGTTGTTGCCGGTTATGGCGATGTAGGTAAAGGCTCAGCTGCATCACTTCGCGGAGCAGGTGCCAGAGTAATTGTTACTGAAATTGACCCAATTTGCGCACTTCAGGCCGCTATGGATGGATATGAAGTGAAGAAAATGGCTGATGCAGCCAAAGAGGGCGACATCATTATCACTGCCACAGGCAATAAGGACATTCTTACCGGCGAGCACTTTGAAGTGATGAAAGACAAAGTGATTGTTGGAAACATCGGCCACTTTGACAATGAGATTGATGTGCGCTGGCTTAAGAACAATGCTGAAGAGGAGAATATCAAACCACAAGTAGACCTGTTCAGGCTTCGTGATGGCAAAGAGGTTATTCTCTTATCGCAAGGGCGCTTGATGAACCTTGGAAATGCCACCGGCCATCCAAGCTTTGTGATGAGCAACAGCTTTACAAACCAGACTCTGGCACAGATTGCACTTTGGAATGAAGATTTTGAAGTAGGCGTACATGTGCTTCCTAAGCACCTTGATGAGAAAGTAGCCCGCCTGCACCTCAAGAAAATTGGTGTGGAGCTGGAAGAATTAACGGGCGAGCAGGCTGAGTATATTGGTGTTCCAAAAGAAGGCCCGTATAAGCCGGAGCACTACAGATATTAATTCTAAACGAATTAACAGGTATAAAAAAACCCGAATCTTTTGGTTCGGGTTTTTTTGGTTACAGGCATTTTGAGTTTCTTAGCCCTTCACAAACTGTACGCTGAATGCCAGTTTTACTTCATCTGAAACCACTACATTTCCGGCTTCAGTAACGGCACTCCACTTCAGGCCAAACTCTTTTCTGTTGATCTTGCCTGTAACTTCGAAACCTGCTTTGATCTGTCCGTATGGATCTTGTACAGTGCCGCCATACTCAACGTCGAGCTCAACTGTTTTTGTGTTTCCTCTGATGGTGAGGTCACCAATTAATTTATACTCTCCTTCACCTGAGCTTTTGAATGATCTTGACTCAAAAACCATCTTAGGATGCTCAGCTGCATTAAAGAAATCCTCTGACTTTAGGTGATTGTCTCTATCTTCATTGTTTGTGTCGATGCTGTTAATGTCTGCTTCGAAACGGATGTTTGCGTCCTCAAAGTTATCACCATCAGTCTCCATAGAAGCATCAAAGGAATTGAATTTTCCGGTTACCGTTGAGATTACAAGATGCTTTACTTTAAATGTTATTTCGGAATGTGAAGCGTCAATAGCCCACTTGGTTGCTGTTTCTGTACTCATAGTTCTGCACTTATTCGTTAATGTTAATTCGTTTAATGTTAAACTAAATATATGGTGATAATCGTTCCGGGTCAAGAAATTATTTTTACACTCAATGAAATTTCTTGATCTTTAGCCCTTCATAACCCCAAGTATTCACCAATCACTTACTATGAGCTACAAAACATTTCTATTATTAGTGACCGGCTTTTTACTCATCTCTTGCGGAT
>SLLL01000160.1 GCA_007134085.1 Balneolaceae bacterium | reverse complement strand
ATTGTTTCTCACAACCTCAGGTCGCACACGGCAAATATGCAGGGGATTCTGTCTTTATTGCATATGGAGGAGCCGGATATGTTTAACAACTCATATATTGATTTAATTGAGACATCCGCCGAAAACCTTAATGAAACCATTACCAATTTAAATGAAGTGCTGGAGATGTCTTTTGGCGAAACAAATGATAAAACAAAAGTTAACCTCCACAAAACAGTAGATAAAACCATAAAGAGTGTGTCTACACTGGCAAAAGAAGCAGGTGTGAGCCTTTATAATGAGGTTGAAGAAGATATTAGCGTTGAAGCAATTCCTGCGTATTTAGAGAGCATCGTACTTAACATGCTTACCAATGGGATAAAGTTTCGCAGGCCGGATGCAGACTCGTACGTGAGGGTGTCGTGCAGAACAGAGGGTTCTTACCTGGCCATAGAATTTGAAGACAATGGTGTAGGTATTGATCTGTCGCTGCATAGGGAGAAATTATTCGGCATGTACAAAACCTTTCACAGCCATGTAGAATCGAAAGGGCTTGGCCTGTTTATTACGAAGAATCAGGTTGAAGTGATGGGTGGCAGTATTAACGTAGAAAGTGAAGTGAATGAAGGGACAACATTTACAATCAATTTGCCTTATGAAAAAGTTTAATGAAATTACCATAATTGATGATGATAAAATTCAGGTGTTTCTGTTCCTGAAGTTTATCGAGAAGACGGACATGGCAGAGAATGTGTCGAGTTTCGTAAATGGGAAAGACGCTTTTGATGAGATGAAAAAGCGATTTGAAACGAACTCAACGTATCCGGACATCGTTTTTCTTAACCTTAACATGCCTGTTTGGGATGGCTGGCTATTTTACGATGAATTCAAAAAGTTGCCGAATTCAGATAAAATCACGGTTTATATACTAACCAGCTCACTCAGCAGTGCAGATCATGAAAAAGCATCGATACGCGGCTTGAGTGGCCGATATCTCAACAAGCCGTTAAAATTTGAACAACTCAGAGAACTGCTGCTGAAAGAACAAGAAAAGATTGAGGACAGTTAACACTGGTTGCCCCTCAGGTTTGTTGATTACTTTCTGTGAAAACTCCCGCGTATCTCTACCATATTGTATCTTATAGAGGCGAAAAAAATATATGCTATCGAAGCTCGCTTTGCGTTTAAAGGTAACCATCCCACAAAAGCCATTGGAATTTCCACTCACTTATCTTGTTATTGATTTATAGTCTCTATGAAACACCTTTTTGCCGCCTTACTATTTCTTTTTCCATTTCTGTTTGTGCCCATTGTTGAGGCTCAAAACAACGATGAGTTTAAAATTGCCCGAATTCAGTATCGTGGCGGCGGCGATTGGTACAGCTCGCCCACAGCACTCACCAACATGCTGCGATTTTTGAAGGATGAGGTACCCGTTACAGTTAGCACTCAGTATGACGATGTTCAGCTCGGCAGCCGCGACATCCATAACTATCCCTTCCTGTACATGACCGGCCACGGAAATATTGACGTGAATGATGCCGAAATGGAGAACCTTCGCCGTTATTTGGAAAATGGCGGCTTTCTTTATGTGGATGATGATTATGGATTTGACCAGTACGTTAGGCCAATTTTGATGAATATTTTTCCTGATGAGGAGTTTTTCGAGCTTCCCGCCAATCACCCGATTTACAGTATCGTTCATCCCTTCCCCGAAGGCCGTCCGCCAAAAGTGCACGAGCACGACGGCAAACCACCGCAAGCCTTTGCCGTTTACCGAAACGGACGCATGGTGTTGCTCTACACTTACGAATCGAACCCCGCCGATGGCTGGGCATTTGATGAGCACGCGAATCCGGAGCATATTGTACGTGCCGCCCTACAGTTTGGAGTAAACCTGATGGTGTACGTTTTTACACAGCCTTAGCCTTACAATGAAAGTAATACATTGCTTAGCAAGGTATTAATCAAACGTGAGTTCGACATAAGATTTTATTGAAGAGTGTCCCCCTTTGGAGCCTGTGAGAAAATTGCCAAGCAACTATACTATAATCCACTTTTTTAGGCCACGAGGGCACAAAGTCACGAAGATTCACGCCTGCGTGCAGTAGCACTTGGTGTGCATCTTCGAGTCCTCGAGGCTTCGTGGTAAAATTTACGGTTACAATGATTTTGATAATAATTTTCTCACATCCTCTTGAAGAGGGCCATGGGGGATGAAAAGATTTGATTTTAAGCTCATTTGTGAAATATCAGAGGCAAATCAACGCTCAGAGGGTCATCCCCATCGTCCGCCTCAGGAAGTCTCTGCCCCCTTCTCCCAATAGGATCCCTGTGGAAAAAGGGGGACAAGTTAGGCTTACGTTCTTATATCGAACTTAAGTTAACGAGTAATCTCCAACACCTTGGCCTGGGTAAATTCCTGCCCGTACATATCCCGCGTATGGATTTCAAGCCGGTGCACTCCTATGCTGGTATCTATTGGGAAGGGCGCTTGCCAGATGTGATTGGTGTTGATGGGCTGAATCCAGCTCAAAAATGTATCATCATGCTCCTCTCTCATCTCACTGAAGAATGTTGACATAGCCAGATCGAGCCGCTCCATCACCTGCCAATATCCATCGTTGATTCGAAATTTTACTTCAGACTTTTCACTTCCATTAAACACATTAACCCGAATCTCCTGCTCGCTGATACTGTCAACTGAAAACTGTGCACTGGGCAATTCAATCCTCATTTGATAATCATCAGGCAGCCCTGCAGGTTTAAACATATCTGTGTAGCTGTTTCCATCAAACCGGTAGATGTGATAGCCGTTTGGGGTTCCATCGCGCTGAGTGGTAACAGGAATGCCATTTTTATTAAGCGGCCCTTTCCACCAGGAGCCGGATGCCGCTGCTGTGAGGTGCTGATGAATTGTATTGGGGTTCATTCTGCCAAATTCTTCTCCAAGAAAGCTGTGGGAGATGGTATGTACATGCCCGCCAACAAATAGCACTTGATCAAACGGTTCAAGCAGTTCAAAGAGTTTTATCCTGTCGTTTGTTATTAGTGAAGGTGTATCATCCCGGCCGGGGGCATAAAGCGGGATGTGTGCCATCAATACAATCAACTTATCATCAGAAACATGCTCAAGGTTGTTGGCGATCCACTCGAGCTGGCCAGGCCGGATGTTGCCTACATACTGAGGGTTTCCCTCCTCGTTGTACCCAAGATAATCCACATTATCGATTGCAATAAAATGGACATCGCCCTCTTCAAACGAGTAGTAAGCAGGGCCGTAGTGGCGTTTAAACGTTTCGCGGGCAAAGCGGTTGCCATCTGCATCAAAGTTGATGTCGTGGTTGCCAATTATGTTAAAAACCGGCGTATCCAAAACGGCCATAATCTTGTTGTAGCGCCCAAAAAGGTTCAGGTTATCGAACATGATATCTCCGAGAGGGATAATCATATCGGCCTCTAAACCGGCGAGTTCAGAAACCACCCCATCGCGGTAAAAATCCAGCTCTTTGTGATTAGCAGGCTGTGGGTCGCCAAAGATAATTGTGGTAAAACTATCTTTCTTTTCTGATGGGATTAGGCCAAAATCTACAGACTCAGGCAGTGGACCGGTTGGTTCAAGTCCGGCGTAGTTTAGATCAGGAGAACCCTGTGGCTGATAGATATAGTAAAATTGTGGGATGTTGAACTCATTAAGCGGAAATTGATATGCGGCCGGTTTGGTAACAAAAATAATCATCTCCTCTTCGATCGGCAGCCGGTAAAATCCGTTTTCATCTGTCAGAACCACATCCCGTTGGTTCGATACCATTACGCTGGCAATACCGGGATCACCCGAATCGCGCTGCCCGGTGTTGTGCAGGTCTTCATACACATACCCTTGCACAAAATCCTGAGCAAATGATACAGATTGTAATGTGCACAGAATAAAGAAAAAGGCGAGTGTGAAGCGTAAGGTTTTCATGCGGAATGGTTTTATGTTTGATGGTAACAGCTCAAAATACAAAAACAGAAATTAGTGAGAAGCGGGCAATTGAGATTTAAACGTTTCTTAATCAGCGGAAAAATATCCTGTGGTAGCCTGAGAAACTGTTGCAAACCCCTATTTCCTCAATTTGCTAAAAACCTGTATCATAAAAGCAAAGGACTTTTTTGTGTTACAATTTCCTTTCATTCGTTTACAGGACGTTATTTGATGAAAAACTTTAGGTTGATAACTGGCATATTTTCCCTGCTTATAGCACTGCTTTTTTGGAGTTGTGATAGCAGCAGTACAGAGGCGGTTTTTTCGGCAGATACTGAGGAGCCGGTGCTATTGTCTGCCATTTCCCCATCCTCGCAATTTGAAGGGCTGATGGATTTTCTTGATCAGGTTGCAGATATGAACCCGGATGACATTCGTCAACTAAGCGATGAAGAGTTCCGTGAATTTGCCCGGCCATTCATAGAATTTTGGGGATATACCCGCAAGTTTGGGCAAAAAGCATTGCAAAATATTTCAGAGCCGCTTGCCTCACTGAACGATAGAAGCAGAGAGGGCTCCCTTTCAAATGATGATCATGAACGGTTTGCTTCGGAAATAAGAAAAGTACTCACATCCAGCCGTTCACAACAGCGCGATAGAGTAGACGGGTTTGAGCAAACTGTGCGCGAACTGGTGCTAAATTGGAATCAAAACAAATCTCAGGTTGATCTTTGTGCAGTACTGTTTAACCAATCGGGCGAAGCCACCCTGCTTATTCCGGGCGATAATTTTGAAGCCGCAAACTTCTTTTGTCCTGAGGATTCATTCTACTTTATTACTGAGGGTGTGCATTTTCGCCAAACTGTTTCATCACCAAAAAAAGGTACGCATTGGGTTGGTGCCGGGCCAAATCTCTCTATTCTGGATGGATATCATCAAACAGAAACGGCGTTCGTTGGCCGGGCAAACAGCTCTTCATTTCAACAGTTTACGGCTCAACAGTATCAGCTAACCGGTATTGAAATTGTGGACCGGCGTGGCAACTCAAATATTGAGATAGCTTCTGTTACATTCAGAAATATTGGCGATGGAGTGAACGGGCAGGAGTATGGAGCTGTGAAAGCAGAGTGGGTGCAAGGTGTATCAATACGGGATTCTCATTTTGAAAATGTTACCTCAGCCATGCGTTTCATGAATAGCCGTGGGCCGCTTCACATTGAAAGGAACAGCGCTATTAACCCCGGCCGCAATTTTTTTCAGTGTGATAAATGTTTTGGTGAAGGAATCAGGGTTTTGCACAACACCATGGAATTTGAAGAGAGGTTTGGCACCGATCCGCTCGAGGATTATATCAACATTTTTATGTCGGAAGGGGAACCGGATGACTGGATTGAGGTGAGCCAGAACCGCGCACGCGGGCACGATGGGTCGCTTTCGGGCTCGTTTATTATTCTTGCTGATGCCGGAGGCAGATACCAAAAAGCGGTTGGAAATATTGGTGTGAATCCGGGCCAGGTTGGCATTGGCGTTGCCGGCGGTGATTACATAAAAGTGGCAGGGAACATCATGTACAGTGAGCCATGGTTT
>SLLL01000025.1 GCA_007134085.1 Balneolaceae bacterium | reverse complement strand
CCGCCGGGTGTTTGAATTTGTAAATCCTGAAGGGATGTGGATTGAGAGCGGTCAATAGGGTCAACCTCTACCAATACTTCGAACTCAATTCCCTGGTCAACAAATGTGGTAGCAACAGATCCCTGTACAGAATTACTTAACGCTGTAGCTACCTGCGAGGTGGTCATTCCAACACGTGCAATTCGCTCGCGATCCATTTCAACACGAAGTTCCGGACGGCCCTGATCGGCAGTGCTGAATAGGCTCACAATTCCATCTATAGAGGATAGTTCTTGCATTGCTGTTTCTGCAAGGAAACGTTTCACATCCTGATCAAAACCATAAATCTGAACAATCAAACCGGTTTCGCCATCGGGGCTGAGAGGGTCTTCCCGAACCTGGCGAATATTCGCTCCGGGAACCACCTGAAGCCTTTCGAGAACATCAGCTGTTATGTCCATTTGTGAGCGGGACCTGTCAGAAATTGGCACCAATTCAACCCGTACCCTACCCTGATTTCCGCCGGGGTTATCGGCGCCTTCAATGCCTATTTTATCTCCATAGTCTGATACAATTAGGCGGGCTTCCGGCACGGCTTCTCTTACAATGTTTTCCACCTGAATAATGCTTCTTTCAAGCTCCAGAAGGCTTACTCCGGGCTCTCGTTGCACATCAAGAATGATGAAGTTTTCATCAACCTGAGGAAAAAACTCACCGCCCAGAAGGTAAAAGATTGGCAGTGAAGCAAAAAGAAGTGCAAAAGCACCAATTGTAACCCAACCGCTCACTTTGAGAGCTTTATCGAGAATTCGCTTATATCCGTTTTCCAGCCTGTCTAACTGGCGGCCAAGCCACGGGCCGAGCTTATCAGAAAAGAATGATTTTGTTGCCGATGCAAGAAATGCCCACAGTTTTAAAAACGGCCATGCTACAGCATAGAGTAAAAAGAGCGGGATAGAGAGCAGCCTGGTAAACACGCTCTGCCGGCGCCATACCAATAGTTTGTAGAGAAGGTTTTTGGCGGGATCTTTTTTATCGGCGGTGATCAGTTCAGCTTCGAACAAACGCGAGCTTAACACCGGAATGAGTGTAATCGCCACAAGCACCGAAACAATCATTGCAAATGAGATGGTTAGTGCCATATCGCGGAAAAGCAGGCCTGCAATGCCCGGCACAAACAGAATCGGCAGAAATACTACAAGCGTTGTCAACGTAGATACTATTACCGGCGTTGCCACCTCCTGCGCACCGGCAGTAGCGGATGTTTTACCGTCTTTACCATCCTCCCGGAAACGGAAAATATTTTCAAGAACCACCACGGCATTATCAACTACAAGCCCAACAGCCAGTGTAAGCCCCGAAAGTGAAATAATGTTCAGGCTCACGTCAGTAAAATCCATGATGCTGAATGTTGCAATAATGGAGATGGGAATTGTGATGGCTACAATCAAAGCCGAGCGCCCGCTTCTAAGGAACAATAGCAGCATGATAATTACAAGAATTACAGCCTGCAGCCCGGTCATTACAAGATTTTGAATGGACAAGCTGATAAAATCTGCCCGGTTGGTAAGAACATCAAGGCTTACATCAGATGGTAAAACAGCTCGAATATCATCCAAAGCAGCTACCACACCACCCGCGGCGTTTACAATGTTGCTGTCGCTCTGTTTGTAAATGTTCATGATAACACCATCGTTACCCTGTACCCGTACATTACCAATTGGCTGTGCAATGCCATCTTCCACCCATGCAACATCTCGCAGGTAGATTGGGCTGCCATCATCCGTAACTGATACAATACTGTTTCGTATCTGCTCAATATTTCTGAAGTCGCCAATGGTTCGTAGAGAAAAAACCGTTTCACCCTCGGTAAGCTGGCCTGCGGGCACCTGCACATTTTCCTGCCGCAGCCGGTTAGAGATATCTGCTACATCGAGGTTGAAAGTTCTCATTTGGGCATTGCTCAGGCGAACATTGATCTGGCGGTCAAAACCACCGGCAGTTTCGGCTGATGCGATTCCCTCAATTCGTTCAATTCGCTGTTCAATTTGCCGGGTGGCAAGTGTTCGTAGTTCTCTGGGGCTGCGTGTGCTTGATGTGAGGGCTAGAACCAGTACCGGTTCATCATTGGGGTCATAAGAGAAAACAATGGGTTGATCTACATCATCAGGCAGCCCGCGGCGTATCATGTCCAGGCGTTTTCGAACTTCAGTCTCAGCCACGAAAAGATCAGTTCCCCAATTAAAATTTAATTTTACCACAGATGCGCCCTGGCTGGATAGTGACCGTACCCGGCGTACACCGGAAATACTGCCAACCTGCTCTTCAATTTGGCGGGTGATGAGCGCTTCAATGTCTTCGGGCGCTACACCTTCGTATGTACTGTAAACTGTGATGGTGGGGAAGGATACATCCGGGTAGAGGTTCAGCCGGAGATTGTTCAGTCCGTAAAGCCCAAAACCGATCAGTATAATACTGATCATCATAAAGGTAATGGGACGGTTTACGGCTAATTTGGGAAGATTTTTCATGAAAAAATGCCTGCTTAGTTACTTCCTGATGCTTGCCGGCCCTGGCCTCTGCCTTGCCCGCCTCCCTGTTGCTGGCGCTGCTGTCTCATCTGTTCAATCTGCTCGGGTGTAAGATTGCGCATCTGTTCGGCACGTTCTCCTCCAGATGATGGATTACTTGCACGCTCACTCCCCGCAACCCGAATTCGTGAACCATCTTCAAGGTTTCTGTGGCCCGTTATGATGAGCCCGTCGCCCGGTTGCAGCCCTTCAATAACTTCTATTCTGTCGCCCTGTTCAATGCCTAAAACCAATTGTCTTTGTGCCGCAGTTGTATCACCCTGCGATACAAAAGCAGTGAAAGAACGCTCAAGTTCAATGGTTCCGGTTTCGGGCTCTATGTAGGTGTCTACACGCTCAATCATAGCGGAACGCGGGATAATTACCACGTTTTCTCTTGTTTGAAGATTGATTTGAGCCTGCACAAGTGCACCCTGATATACAGAGCTTGCTGCATCAGTAAGGGTAATAACAATTTCGCCAAGGCCGGTATTGGCATTTAGATGCGGGCTCTTTCTGGAAACAGTTCCGGTTGCAATTTCAGATCCCCTGCTCGAAAGAGCCATGCTAACAGTTTGCCCTACCTGAACGGACTCCCAATCTCTTAGCGGTAAAAACACCCTGGTTTCGAAACCAACAAGGTTGGCAACTTCGAACACAGGCTGGCCGGTTGTGGCAACATCACCTTCTGCAATTAACCTGTTTAGAACCACGCCATCAACCGGAGAGGTTATTTTTGTATTATCGAGATTTTCGCGGCTCTGGGTCAAAGCCGCTCTGGCTGATTCATACTGAGCCAAACTGTTTAGATATGAAGTACGAACATCATCAAACTCTGAACGGCTGATGAGATCGCGCTCGAACAACTCTGTGTTTCTTGCGAGCTGAGTACTGTCGCGTTCAAAAGTTGCTCTTGCCTGGCGAATTTGTGCCTGTGCCTGTTCTACAGCATCTCGGAATGGTACATCATAAATTTCTGCCATTACCTGCCCGCGAGTTACGTTATCGCCCAAATCAACAAGAATACGCGTGATTCTATTGGAGACCTGCGGTGTTACTGAAACAACATCCTGAGCGCGGATGGTGCCGTACGCTCTTACCTGTTCAGAAATTGTACCTGCCTGTACGGCTGTAACCTCAACGCTCGCCGGCTGGCCACCGCCAAATCCCCCGAATCCCGGCCCTGCCGCCTGGTTCCCGTTACCGCCACCGCATGCGGAAATGTATAAGGCTATTAAGATGATGAATAAACTGTTTCGTAATGTTTTCAATTGTGTAAGTATTTGAGTTTTGTCTGCAACTGGTAAACCGCCAATTTAGAAGGCGGACGAAATTACACAGAGTTATGACACATTTATATATTTCAGAACAACTTTTGATGTTTGTACAAAGTTTTTTAAAAACTTATTACATCTGCAAATCGTTTCAGTATCAGTGATTTAGACGAGTGCTAATGCTTATTGTTTGATAGCCTGAAGTCAATTTCCCGCCGATTTACGACTTTTAACCTGACTTACTCTTTAGTGATGATTATAAGCTGCTTAAAAGAACGTGGAAAAGCTTGAAAAGGCAGAAAAAAGAATCAGATAAAAACGTTGCAGAGTGAATTGTTAAAAAATTCTGCTTAGTTCAATGCAGATATCCTCGCACAGTTTTTTGAGCTCGGGTGTGATGGCGTTAAGCGTGTGAGAATCGATATCCAGTTCACCAACGAAGGTATCTTCCTTCATGATCGGAACAACAATCTCTGATTTTACATCAACACTGCATGCCAGGTAGTTACCCGCTTTGCTTACATCCTGTACCACAAAGGTGTCGAGGGTTTCTGCAGCCTGCCCGCAGATTCCGGTTCCGTAAGGAATGCGGGTATGGTCTGTTTCTTCCCCAATATATGGCCCGAGTTCAAGCATTCTCTCTTCTGTTTCAGAGGCGAGATAAAATCCAGTCCAGTCGAACACATCCACTTCACGGTCCAAGAGGCTGCAAATATCATGAAGTTTTTCGTCTCTTGATTTGTCTGAATCGACAATTGAGATAGCCTGTGTGAAGATTTCCTTTGTATTCATAAAATATGATGAATTGTTACTGTGATTGTAAGCGGTACAAAAGGTACAAAATCTTTTTTGCATCGGTTACATGAAAATTGCCATTCAAAATGGGTTAAATGATCTCTATCTTTATCGCTATGTTAGAATTCATTTCAGAAGCAGTACCCGAGCATACTATATCAATCATCGGGATAGCCGGCCTGCTCTTTGCAAGTTTTACGTCTCTTTTTTCTGTGGTTAATCCACTTGCTGCTATGCCATTGTTTCTGTCGCTTACAGACAGATTTAGTGAAAAGGAGCGCATTCAGACTGCGAAGAAAGCCAGCTTCTATATGTTCGGTATTTTGATAACGTTTTTGCTGATTGGCACCTACATTCTAAGCTTTTTTGGTATTTCGCTTGCCGGTATCAGAATTGCAGGGGGTTTGATTATAATGAGGGCAGCCTACTCTATGTTAAACCCGGAAACAGGCGGAAAAAAACTTACTGATGAAGATACAGCTGCAGCTTTGGAAAAAGAGGATGTTTCGTTTAGTCCGCTTTCCTTACCGCTGCTTTCCGGTCCCGGAAGTATCGCTGTGGTAATTGGTTTTGCAACACAAGCAACCAATCCCGGTGATTATCTGATTAATGCGGCTTCCATCGTACTGGTAGTAATCATTACCTACGGAATTCTGCGGCTGGCACCGTTTTCTGCCAGATATATTGGCCCAACAGGGTTAAATGTTATGACCCGTCTCATGGGTTTTATCGCCTTGGCCATTAGTGTTCAATTTATTCTGAGTGGTATTTCGCGATATTTTGGAATTGGTGTAATAGGAGTGTAAAGATGGATGAAAGGCAAAAACTCCAGCATCTGTTTATGTTTGATCTGTGGTGCACGCGTAAGCTGACAGATCTTATCAGCAGTGAAGCCCCATTTAAAGATGAAGTAGCATGCGCGGCATTTTTGTCTCACATCATCAAT
>SLLL01000184.1 GCA_007134085.1 Balneolaceae bacterium | reverse complement strand
CGTTTTTCTCCATGCTTGCCTGTCTGCGCCGGTGCAATTACAAAACAGCTGTTTTCGATGGCTCTTGCCCTCAACAGCGTTTCCCAATGAGCCCTGCCAGTGGGTTTTGTAAATGCAGCCGGGATGCTGATCAGCTCACTTCCCCGCGCCGATAAGATGTTGTAAAGTTCCGGAAAGCGAATATCATAACAGATGGAAAGGCCCAAGCAAATATCCGGCGTCTTGAGATTTACCGTAACAGCTTTTTTGCCCGCTTCAACCATGGCCGACTCTTTATAGATCTCCTCAGGCGAAAGCTCCACATCAAACAGATGTATCTTGTTGTAAACAGCAATGGTTTCTCCCCCCGGGTTCACCACAATAGCGCGATTAAATACCTTTTCGTCAGCTGTGGGAACAGGGTACCCGCCACCCAGAATGGTTACTCTAAACTCTTTCGCCCACTCAGAAAGATACTTCTCCACCCGTTCAGCGATCATTCCTGCCTGATTTAACCGCTCTTTTTCATTGCCCATAAAAGCGAAGTTCTCGGGCAGCCCTATAAACTGTACTCCTGCTTCTGATGCAGTCTTTACCCGCATAAAGATCTGTTCAAGGTTCTCATCAAGATTGGGCTGGCTGTTTAGTTGTATGGCTGCTGCGTGGAATTTTGGCATAATTACATGTAGTTTTGAGTTACAAACACATCTCCGCTATCTGGTTCATTCTCTGCTCGCCGGCCGGTGATGCAGCTGTGTTTCTCCAGTATTCAAGGGATTCATTCAACAACATACGGCCATCATTCAAATTGCCTGATGCACATAAAATATTGCCTTTTACCGCCCTGGCATTTGCTATCTGCGGGCTGTAATTTTGGTGCCCTATTTCTGTTAAAAATGTGAGTGCCTGTTCAGCATATTGTTTTGCTGAATCTATATCCCCATTAAGCTGTGAAAGGCGCGCTCTTTGCATGCCTTCAATCGCGGGGCGGGTATCAGCTGCGGCAAGTCCGTTAACTATTTCAGCATATTCCATGAGATAACCCTCTGCCCGGGCGGCATTTCCTGCATCAATTTCCTGCGATGCACCGGCAAGCAGCAGATGAGAGAGTATCAAAACGTCACCCGTTTCCCTTGCCCGTTCAAGCTGCTCTGCCAAATTGTACTCAAGTTCCGGCATATACTCCGGGTGGCTCATCTGCATGCGCAGGCGCATCATTTCAAGAACATTCATGGTTCTGGGCGGAATCATATCAGGCATATTTTCAACAAAAAAGCTCTCAGCAAGCATGGCTCTTTCTGGCAAATGAAGCTCGGTTGCAGTCTGTATAATTCTGACCAGCCAAACAGTAATCAGCGAATTTCGAGGGGCAGCTTCACTCCCTATTTCGAGTACCTCTTCAAAGATTGGCAGTGCAAGATGCGGCATCCCTGCCGCGGAATAAGCCCTGGCAAGTTCTTCAACAGACCGCGCGTACTCAAAACTGCGCTCACCATACAGATCTTTTGAGAGTTCTGCCATGGTGCTTAGCATATCGATAGATTCCTCATATCTCAGGTTTGCATACAGTGCGCTTCCATACACTCTTGATGCATTTATCAGGATGGGGTGCGATGTTCCCCCATAGAGATTTTCTGATAGCTGCCATGCTCTCTGCGTTGTAGCCAGTTCCTCCTCAAGCATCCCAAGATGGCCCTCTGCTGCACTAAGGTAGAGCAATGCCGATATGCAGCCGCTGCTTTGCTCCAGTTCGCCCTCGCAGGCAAGCTGAACGGCTTCAAACGCACTCTCATACGCCCCCTGATAGTCTGCCAGGATACTTCTGGAATCGTGCAAAACCAATAACAGCTGGCTTTGTAAAAGGTTTGTATCTCTGTTTAGCGAGCGAAGATCGTTGAGGGTCTCTTCCACAATGTGAATTGCATCTTCAAACCTGCTGGCTAAATTTAATGTAAATGCATATTCATACCGTATTTCACCCTGGGTAACAGGGTCAACTTTAGCGCCATCATCAATCAGTACAAGTGCCTTTTCAAAGTGATCCCGTGCCCTGTCCATCTCACCCAGGCCAAAATAGGTACTACCGATCACGCCATGTAGTTCAGCCGCCAACCCGGGCCGGTCAGCAAGTTCACTGTCAACCATGGTGGATCCCTGTTCAAGCAGTTCAAATACGGTAGGGTACTCTCCTTCAGCCACATACGGGTTAGCTGCGGTAATCATTGTAGTGAGAAAATCTTTCACCGCTGTTGCCCGTTCCGATTGCAGAAGTGCCCGTTCGGCTTCAATTCTGGTTTGGTTTGCCTGCCACATAACTGCACCAATACCGGTAAATAACAGGATGGCACTCAGCGCACCAAGTACCACACCCGTTCTGTTTCGTCGTACAAATTTTTTGAACCTGTACATCCCCGATTCAGGGCGGGCAATTATTGGCAGGTCGTTCAGGTAGTTGATCAGGTCCCTGTTCAACTGCTCAACCGAGCTGTACCGCAACGCAGCATCTTTGTTAATTGCCTTCAAAATGATGGTATCAATATCACCGCTAAGTTCGTTTTTCAGCTGCTTTTGATTGGTTGATCTGTTCTCACAAACAGCAGTGAGCTCATCTGAATCATACTCTGCAAGTTTTTGGCTCGGTTTTGAAGCGTCCTCTTCCAGGATGATACGTTCCGTTTCGAGCATGGAATTTCCGCTAAATGCAAATGGAAGCTTACCGCACATCAGCTTATAAAGAACCATGCCAAGCTGGTAAATATCGGTTGATGTGTTTACCTGCTTGCCGCGAACCTGCTCCGGGCTGGCGTACTCCGGTGTTAACAGCCGATAGCCTGTTCTGGTTAAAATGGGTTCATCGGTTTCATCTACCAGCTTGGCGATTCCAAAATCGAGCAACTTGATCTGCCCCTCGTTGGTAACAAGTATATTGCCCGGTTTCAAATCGCGGTGAATCACCAAATTTTGATGTGCGTAATGGAGGGCATCACAAACTTGTGTGAATAACCCAAGCCGGTCTCTTACAGAGAGCTTGTTTTCATCACAATAGGTTGTGATGGGAGTGCCTTCCACATACTCCATCACAAAATATGGCCTGCCATCTTCGGTGATACCGCCATCCATCAAATGTGTAATATTGGGATGGCTGAATTGAGCAAGAATCTGTCTCTCGCGATGAAATCTCGCAAGAATATCTTCACTATCCATTCCTTTTCGCAGAATCTTTACAGCCACTTCTCTTTTATACACATCATCGGCACGTTCAGCGAGAAAAACTGTACCCATACCGCCCCTGCCTATCTTTTTGAGTATGCGATACGAACCGGCCAAACCGGTTTCGGGTGGCAAATCCGATAACTCGTCATATGCGCCGGAGATCAGGTCAGAAGCCATCTCTTCAAAATACTTTTCGGATGATTCATCCACTCGAAGTAAGGTGAGAAGTTCCTCTCTCAGAACGGGATCAGGGCAGTGTTCAATTACAAAACTCTTCTGTTGATCTGCTGGCATTTCTGATGCCTGCTCATACAGTTCGGCAAGCTTTTCCCAATTGGTGGAGTTTGTGTTACTCATGAATATTTGCGAATTAATATGGAAACATGAATTTAACCTTGGATTTGGACCAAAAATAATTTAGACAAACTGCTTCTGCGGGACAATAAATAACTTCAACCCAAAGGGAATTTCCCCAATGATTTCTCTATTTTTGAACTACCCAACTCAGAATAAATACACACCATGCACATAGACCATATCGGTATAGCTGTTAGCGATCTTGAATCTGCAATTAGAACCTACGAAAAGCTGCTGAACCGTGAGTGTTATAAAAGAGAGGTGGTGGATCAACAGGCAGTTGAAACAGCATTTTTTAAAACGGGTGAATCGAAAGTGGAGCTGCTTGGAGCCACATCGGAAAATTCCGTAATCAATACTTTCATCTCAAAACGGGGAGAGGGCTTGCACCACGTGGCGTTTGAAGTGGAGAATCTGGAGGAGGAAATGGCCCGGTTAAAAAAAGAGGGCTTTACACTGCTCAGCGACAAACCGGGAGTGGGCGCCGATAACAAGCGCATTGTATTTCTGCACCCGAAAGATAGCAACGGCGTTTTGGTAGAACTCTGCGAGTCTATAAAAGATGGCCGTTCTAATCTTTAAACCATCATCAGTTTATAATACCACGCCATACCCCTTTGCGCTTCTCTGCGTACTCAGCGGTTATTTCTTTTTTCGTGCTGAAATCAGATTTTTATAATGCCAAGACACGGAAATAGTCAGCAAATATCAAATCCAGCTTAAAAACTAAAGCCCTCTCTTCTCAAGGTATTTGATAATGTATTTTCCGAATACATCAAATTCAATATTCACCAAATCCCCAACTTTCTTTTCTCTAAGATTGGTGTAATCCCAGGTGTAGGGAATAATCGCCACTGTAAATTCACTACCGGGCTCGTCGCGTGCTACAGTAAGGCTTATTCCATCCATAGCCACGCTGCCCCTGCCCACAATGTAATCATCAAACTCTTCCGGGAATTTGATACGCAGAAGCAAATCAGCCCCCTGTTTGTCAATTCTCGTGATGGTTCCCACTGTATCAACATGACCCTGAACAATATGGCCTTCAATAGCTTTTTCGAGAGTGAGCGACCGCTCCAGATTCACGGGGCTTCCAACCGATAATTTCCCAAGGTTGGTCTTTCTGAGGGTTTCATCCACACACTGTACGGTAAATTGCTCATCATCAAACGAAACAACCGTAAGGCAAACGCCGTTAACTGCTATACTCTCATCCACATGTACGGTGTCTGTAAAAGATGCTTTAATGGAGAGCTGCTTTGCGCCTTCCATCTCTTTGATATTCTGAACGGTTCCTACTTCTGATACGATTCCTGTAAACATAATTTTATAAGTCTGCTGTTAATAACATATCTGTTCCTGATTGGCTCCACTCAAAATTTTTGAATGGGATAATATCTTCCATACGATTTTTGCCGAGGCCAAAAATTGATTTGGTTCCACCTCCCAGCAA
This sequence comes from Balneolaceae bacterium, assembly GCA_007134085.1. GTDB lineage: Bacteria > Bacteroidota > Rhodothermia > Balneolales > Balneolaceae > Rhodohalobacter. The sequence continues at coordinate 42,421 of SLLL01000184.1, read as the reverse complement.
TTTCGGAGCAATGAAAAGCTGCAACCTGTCTGCCAGCCCTTTCTTAATAAGAGCTGTGGAAAGATGCTGCCCGCCTTCTACAAGCAGTGATGTAATACCTGCTTCTGCAAGCAGCCGCATGGCTTGTTTAAGGTTCACATGGCCTTCGAATTTATCTGCAACCATCACGTCTCCCCTGAAATAGTTGCTTTGAAACATCTTGAGCATCGGGTCGGCGTCGGTTTCGCTCTTTTCCCTGTTATGGGTAATTACAATGGTTTTTTCTTCAAACTGGTCCGAAAAAAGATTTAGATTTTTGGGCAATTCAAATGGCCCGTCTATTACCACACGCCTGGGCTGCCGCCCTTCTGCAAGGCGTACTGTTAGGGATGGATTATCATGCAGAGCAGTGGTTCTGCCCACCATTACCGCATCGTAACGGCTTCTCCATAGGTGCACAAGCGCGCGCGACTCTTTGCATGAGATCCACTTCGATTCACCATTTGGCGCAGCAATATATCCATCAGCTGTTTGCGCTATTTTCAGGGTAATGAACGGCCTGCCAAACTCAATGTAGTGCAGCCACTTTTCATTTAGCCGCTCGGCTTCTTTTTTTAATATTCCAACATCTGTCTGCTTTCCGCCGGCTTTGATCTTTTCCAGCCCCTTTCCGCTCACTTTTTTTGTGGGATCTTTCATGGCGGCAACAACCCGCGTAAACGGCAAATCAGCAATGAGGTCAGCACATGGTGGTGTTTTACCGTGGTGAGCACACGGCTCAAGAGTAACATAGAGGGTTGCCCCTTTCAGCTGTGAGCGATCTTCCACACTATTGATGGCGTTCACCTCTGCGTGCTCTTTCCCAAACCTCTCATGATATCCCTCGCCGATCAGGCCTCCATCAGCCGATACAATAACGCAACCTACCATAGGGTTCGGCGAAACAAACCCCTCCCCCTTGCCTGCAAGGCTGAGGGCTCTCTGCATCCAGATTTTATCAGTTTTAGGATTCATACAGTTAGAAGTTAGCCGGCACACGAAGCAACACGATTTAAAATATAACCATGTATTGTAAAGCAATCATGATGAAACTTCCTCAAATAAAAAAAGGGCAAGAGTATAAATACTTGCCCTTTCATCAGTAAACGTAGTTAGAAAAATGTTTAGCGAATTAGCCGCCGTCTGTTATCCTGTATGTTGGCATCTTCTCTCAGCCTGTCGATAAATACCTGATTGAAAGCAACAAATTTTTGCTGCTCCAGCCTGTTACGGATATCCTGCCGCTGTGTTGAGGTCATCATTTCAGGATCTGCCATATCAATCTCATCTGCACGAACGATAAATACAGCACTCTCTCCACGAATAGGGCCTGATTGCTGGCCTTGTTCAAGCCCAAAAATAGACCCAATAACTTTAATTTCGCGGCCTGCTCCGGGAATGTTACTACCCCCCATGCGGATGCCTTCTGCTGATTGAATTTCTTTTCCGGCACGTTCTGCCAGAGACTGAAGATCGCCGTTTGAAGCAAGCATTTCTCGTACACGATCGTACATAATTTCTCTTCGCTTCTCTGTTTTTACAAAATTCTCAATCTGGCCACGAACCTCTTCGAAGGGGCGTGTTCCGGCTTCGGTTCTTTCAAGCAGTTGAATTACCACAAACTGGTCGTTCAGTTCAATAGGGTCAGAAATGCGATTTCTTCTGAGCGTGCTCAGCTCATCAAGCACAGCCTGGCTTTGGCCAAGGCCGGGAATAAACGGATTACCTTTGGTAGCTGTGGCTTCTCTCACTTCAAGATCTCTCATTTCAGCTTCACGCTCAAACCCGTCAGATGCGGCATAAAATCCAAACTCTTCTGCCTGTTCTGCAAGCCTGTCGATCGTTGCAATAGGATCTGCCACAACACGGTAAGAGAGAACAGCAAAGCGAATCTCATCTCCACGTTGTTCAATTTTTTTGAATACATGCGGATCGCCATTAATCATGATAACTTCTGAAACCTCTCCAACTTCAAGATCAATTACCGGCCTGTACTCATCACGAATTTCATCAATCGAAACGAAAGAGCCTCTGTATGGCACATCTGACTGATTTCTGAGAAGGAAGAGAGAATCGTTCTCTGCCATCTGGAACGCTTCACGAAGGCTCTCAACATCATTGATTGTGTTGGTAGTATCGTCTGGTGTTGGGGTTTTATCCCAGCTTACAAAACGAAACCGGTACGATTCACTGCGCTCAAACTGAGCAGGATTGTTTCTGTAATATCTTCTCAAATCATCTTCAGTGAAGGTGATTTCATCATCGGTTATGTCGGAGAATGGAAAACGAAGGAAGCTGATATCAGCGAATGAATTTTCTCTGATAAATTCATTTCGAATTTCTGCACTGCTTACCCGCAGGCCTGATGAAATAAAGTTACTCATTTTTTGCTGGCGGCGATTGTCGCGCAGTTGCTGCTCAATCATTATCCATGCCTGGCTGTTTTCGGGTGCATCAATAGCGGCACGAAGGGCGATCTGATCTATATTCCCATCTGAATCTGCAAATTGTTGGCGAATAAAAGGATCGGGATTGTCGCCTGTTATCATCTCAATAAGCTCATTATCGGTAACCGTAATGCCAATCTCGTTCATTTTCTGCTGAATGAGACGGGCTGCAACAAGATCTTCCCAAGCCTGATTTTCGTAAAGAGCCCGCATTTCGGGTGTCATAGCCTGATTGGTTTGCTGGGCGAATTGTTCGGTGTAGAAACTAACTCTGTTGTTGTACTCTTCAAGAGTTATCGGCTCACCATTAACAACTCCTAAATTGGTTGGGCCCTGTGTAATACCGCTAAAGAAATCCACATCAGCTAACACCCATAATATGCCAAAAGAGAAGATCAGTATCCACAGAATGGAAGCTGTACTGTTTCTCATTTTTTCCATTACACCCATAGAAAAACCTCAAAAAATAGTTTAGAAATTAAGTTTAAAATTCAGGCTTAAGCCTTGCAAGATACGAGTTCTGCCTGCGAAGAACAACGTTATCAAAATGCCTAACGTGAAAAGGATCGGTTCATTTTAGAAGATGTCGATAATACTCATGTGCCGCAGATAACGCCCCGGGTTTTCATTGATACCCTTGATGAGATTGTTCAGCTCTATGGTGAGCGAGTCGAGATTTTCGTACATAGAGGGATCGTTCACCAGCAAACCGATGGTACCTTCGCCTCTGTTTATTTTCTCGAGAATTTCGTTAAAGTTTGAAGCGGCTGATTCCAGCTCTATCCTTACGCCTTCAAGTTCTGCAATATTTTTTTCGATGGTTTCCATCAACGCTTCAACTTGTGGACGGCTATCCGTGATTAATGTATCGAGCTGGCTTAGCATTCTGCTTCCCGATTCGATAGCGGTATCAATTTCCTGCTGTTTGCCTTCAAGTATTTCTGCAACCTTGCCGGTTGTACTTGAAACATTGTTAAGCGTTTCATTGAGAGTCATGCGAGCATCATCATTCAGGGTTTCATTTAGCTGCCTCAAAAACATATTCAGCTCGTAAATAGCGTTGGATACATCATCACCTAACTCCTCACCGCGTTGCCCTAACACTTCCATCATCGTTTCGGCGTAAATTCCTTCGATCTCTTCACCAAACTCCACAAATTGATCAGATGTACCAAGCTCAATCACAATAGATTTCCCTTCAACAATTCCAAGTGATGTTAGCCTTGCAATGGAACCGCGCGGAATGGGTACATCAGTATCAATACGCATTCTTATATTTACCCGGGTTTCGGGTGTAAGAGCAATTCGGTTAACGGAACCTACCCTTACCCCCTGTATGTACACCAGGCTGCCGCTGCTAATGCCGTCGGCGCGGTCGAACGTGGCAGAAATCTCCATAGACTGCCTGAATATGGGGATGTCTCGCATGAACCTAAATCCTACTATAGCCACAACCACGGCCAGTAAAACGGTGATTCCAACTTTAACTTCGTTACTTAATTTCATGTGTATTGATTGCTTTTTATTTGATATTCGCTCGCTGTTATAAAATCTACAAGGCGGGGGTGTTCACTATTTTTCATTTCTTGCAAAGTACCAAACCAGCTGAGCTTTTTCTCGTCAAGAAAGGCTACTTTATCGGCAACCTGCAGCACACTATGCATATCGTGCGTAATTACGATGGATGTGATGTTTAGCCTCTCGGCCATCGCCGTAATCAGCTCGTTAATTTCATCAGCCGTTTTAGGATCGAGCCCGGATGTGGGCTCATCATACATTATGTACTTCGGTTCAAGAATAATAGCCCTGGCAAGGCCTACACGCTTTCTCATACCGCCGGAAAGTTCGGATGTCTCTTTTTTAGCAGCCCCTTCAAGGTTTACATAAGTTAGCGCTTGCATCACTTTATCCGAAATCTCACTCTCTGAGAGCTTAGTAAAGTATCGTAACGGGAAAGCCACATTTTCGAAAGTGTTTATGGAGTCGAAAAGGGCAGACCCCTGAAACAGAATCCCGAATTTCTGCCGAAGTTTACGCTGGCTCACATAATCAAGTGCGTGGATATTTTCGCCATCAATCAAAACCTCACCACTGTCGGGGTAGAGCAGTGCGTTGATATGCTTCAGCAATACTGATTTACCACAGCCCGACCGCCCGATTACTGCAATCGTATCGCCATCATCAATCCGGAAGGTTACATCTTCCCAAACCAGATTATTGTTGAAGCTTTTGGTAAGATTTTTGATCTCAATCATAACAGTAATGCAGCTAAAATAAAGTCTGCCAATAAAATATAGATACAGCCCATAACCGTAGCCTCCGTGGTTGCGCGCCCTACACCTTCAGCACCGCCTTTAGCATAATACCCTTTGTAGCAGGCTACTGTTGTGATGATAAAACCAAACACAAACGATTTCAGAAAACCAAAAACCACGTTCCAGGGATAAAAGAACATTCTTGCCCCTTTCAGAAAATCGGCCGGTGGAACGGATCCCGAAAAATATCCGGCTGCGAGCCCGCCGCCTATTCCAAAAACACTGGCAACAATGTAGAGAACCGGAAACATCAAAATGCCTGCAAGTACTCTCGGCACAACAAGGAATGAGACCGAATTGAACCCCATCGACTCGAGTGCATCAATCTGCTCACTCACGCGCATAGTACCAAGCTCAGTTGCCACACGTGCACCAACTTTGCCGGCAAGCACAAGCCCGGATATTACTGCGGCAAGCTCAATCAAAATAGATTCCGAAACAATAGCCCCAATGGTGGATAGAGGGATGAACGCAAATTCCAACTGGTAAGCAGACTGGAGCGTCATTACAGAGCCGGTAAAAATTCCAACCAGAATAATTATGGGAACCGAATCGTAGCCAACCTTAACCAGTTCATGGAACAGATTTTTTCGGTAAGTGCCAAACTCTGTTGATGACCTTAGTGCCTGATACAGTAACGTTGTGTATTTGCCTAACTCTTTCAGTGCATACATTTCGTTACCGTATTGTGAGAATAAATTATATCCAAATTTTTATACAATGCCTTTAAATTATTGGACTAATATTACAAAAGTTTTGCCCAAAATGTGATCATCAATAGCTTCATTTGTTCACAGAAGCGTGATTCATTTTTACTGAATGATATTTTTCCCTCAACCATTACTTTGAAAAGCAGATCGCTGATTTATCTGTTATCTTTCAGCGTTTTGATAAAACTCATTAAAAAACCATCTATTGCATGATCAGATATTTTACAGCCGGCGAATCGCACGGGCCAGAGCTAACAGGAATAGTGGAAGGCATACCCGCCGGGCTCGAACTAACAGAAGATTATATTGAAAACCACCTGGTTCGCCGCCAAAAAGGGTACGGCCGTGGTGGCAGAATGGCATTTGAAAAAGATCGTGCAATCATCAAGTCAGGCGTACGCTTCAGCCACACCACCGGTGCCCCTATCGCTTTTACCATGGTGAACCGTGCTTTCGAGAAGGATAAAGATAACTGGCCAAAAGTGATGGCCAAAGAGGGTGAGCGCGGTGATGTTGCCCGAATTACACTCCCCAGGCCGGGCCATGCAGACCTGGTTGGCTATCAAAAATATGCGTTTGATGATATTCGGCCGGTGATTGAACGATCAAGTGCCCGCGAAACAGCAATGAGGGTTGCCTGTTGTTCAGTTGCACGCAAATTTCTGCGCGAGCTTGGCATAGAAATCGGGGGGCATGTAATTCAGATTGGAAAAATAGGTTATGAAGGCTGGGGCCATGTTCGTGAAAATGCAGATCCGTTGATTGAAAAAGGCGCAGAAGCAGTTTACCTGACTGCCGATGAATCGGATGTTCGCTGCCTGAACGATGAACTGGGGGAGCAGATGCGTGAAGAAATCAAAGAGAGGAGAAAAGATGGCACGTCGCTTGGAGGTATTTACGAGATTATTGTAACCGGCTTGCCTGCAGGCCTTGGCAGCTATGTACACTGGGATCGAAAAATTGACGGGCAAATTGCACAGGCAATTATGAGCACCCAAGCTATGAAAGGCGTTGAAATAGGGCTTGGTTTTGATGCAGGTAAAACGCACGGACACCTTGTGCACGATGAAATTGAGTACAACGGTACTTTTACAAGAAAAACCAACAGGCTTGGCGGAGTTGAAGGAGGTATGACAACCGGAATGCCGCTGATCGTACGAGGAGTGATGAAGCCAATACCCACCATGCTGAAACCCCTTAGTACCGCCGATATCGATACCAAAGAGCAGCAGGATACACGTTACGAGCGTTCGGATGTGTGTGCCTTGCCGCGTGCCGTTGTGGTAGCAGAAAGTGTTCTCGCACCGGTATTGGCAAATGCAATACTCGAAAAATTTGGTGGCGACAGTATGGAAGAAATTTTAGAACGGTTTAATCGGGAACAAAAAGATGGCCGGGAATAAAAAGAATATAGCACGGCTTGCCGGTTTCCTGAAAAAGAATCCAAACGATTCTTTTACAAAGTTTGCGCTTGCCCTCGAACTTTTGAAATCGAATGAAGTATCCAAGGCAAGAATTCTTTTTGAATCGGTTCTCAAGCAAGATCCTGAGTATGTAGGGGTTTATTATCATCTTGGCAAACTATACGAGCGAACAGGGCGTTTACAGGAAGCTGCAGAGATGTACGAAACCGGCCTTAAAGTAGCTGAAAAGCAGAATAATACCCGTACAGTTATTGAACTGAACGATGCACTTGAACTTATAAAACCAGACCTGAAACATGACACATAGTTTTCTCAAAAGCCTGTTATTTATCATTTTTTTGGGGCTGTTCACTGTGCTAACAATGGAAAGTTTAACCGCTCAAGCAACTGAAAAGGAGCATATTGTCCGGCAGGGAGAAACGCTATTCAGTATTTCCAGAGAATATGATGTAACGGTTGGTGAGTTGCGTGAGTGGAATAACCTTCAAAGTGATGATCTTCGCCCGGGCCAGGTTTTAATTTTGAGGCCACTCAACAGAGAGGGGAGCATTACCCATCGTGTACAACCGGGTGAGTCTTTGTTTGCAATTTCACGGGAATACGGGGTTACCATTGCAGAAATTCAGCAATGGAATAATTTAAGTGGCACATCACTTGAAGCAGGAAGAGAGCTGGTTATCTTTCTGCCGGATGAAGAAAGTGGACAAACTGCACCACCCACCGTTGAGGAGATTGAACAGATGGATGAAGAAGAGCGTACCTCCATAGTGCGAAGTGCCAGAGATGCAGCCTCTGACAGTGACACCTATACCGTTCGCAGTGGCGATACACTTACTCAGATTGCCCGAAATCATGACATGACGATTGCAGAACTGCGAAGCATGAACAACCTGCAGGGAGATATGCTTCGGGTTGGCCAGCGCCTAACGGTACGAAGAATTCAGACTGCCCCTTCTGTTATTGAAGGTGCTGAGAATTCAACCCCTCAGGGCCGTTTTGCCTTACACAGGCTTCAATCAGGTGAAAATATGAACACCATTTTGAACCGATTCAGAATGAGTGAGGCCGAGCTTCAAGCACTCAACCCGGATATTAACGTTCGCAATGCGTCATCCGGGCAGCAGCTTACTGTTCTCTTACCGCCAACAAGAAACTTTCCCAACCCTTTCAGAGGCGATGCCAATCTGGAAAACCTTGGTACGGTTCCGGTATCGAAGTATGGAGATAATGACAGAGCTGCACCTACCACAAGCGGCGAACTGTACAACCCAAACCAGCTTACAGCTGCTCACTCAAACATGGCTCTTGGAAACATAATTTACATTGAAAACCCATCGAATGGTATTGGGGTCTTTGTTAGGGTAAATGACCGCTATTCGGGCGATGGGCTTAAATTATCTCATCGGGCATTCAATATGCTTGGCTTTTCTGCTGTTGAGCAGCCAATGGTTACCATTTTTCTTGATGACTAAATAGCTCAGCCAATAAGGTGTGTAGTTAGGGTTATCTAATTCAATAAATTCCTCAATCAATGTCCCTGAAAAAGAGTGAATATTTCCGGCATTCCAGAGGCATTGTTTACAGCTACATTGCCTGCCTTCCCCTTCTTGTTCTTTATGAAATACTTATCCGTATTTCCCAGCCTCAGGCAGATTATTTGGTAAGAATTTCGGTAGATGTTTGGTTCAAAGCGATTTTTCAGGCAGTAGGTTTGAATGCACTATCTGCCACTTTCCTTGTAGCCGCTATCATAGGGGCCATCATCATCTTTATAAAACGGAAACAGCTCCCTCAATTAAAGAAAAATTATTTTGGATTTATGCTACTAGAGTCTGCTCTATACGCAGTTATACTTGGATTCACTATCGGTATCTTTCTGGAGTTTCTGCTGAACATGAGCACGGGTAACCCAATTGAGCAGCTCAGTAAGTTTCAGCTCTTTGCACTCTCACTTGGGGCAGGTTTGTATGAAGAACTTTTTTTCAGGGTAATACTGGTTAGCGGGCTTTTTTACCTGTTCAACTACTTTACACAGAAAAAAAATGTGTCTTATTTATTAGCCGCAATTATTGCCGCATTGCTTTTCAGCGCAGTGCATTACGTGGGGGAATTCGGTGATTTCTTTACATTTAAATCATTTTTATTCAGGTTTTTATTTGGGTTAGCATTAAATGTTGTTTATGTTATAAGAGGTTTTGGGATAGCCGCATGGACACATGCATTGTATGATTTAATCGTGATAGCTAATATGTAAGAATCGGAAACGCTGTCACGCAGATATTGTTCTTATATTTTATTTACAAGAACAATAAATTCTATCAATTAGATAATTGATTGGAATAACATTATTTTTATTTAAACAAAATCTTCATAAAGAGACTAAACTGCTTTTGCGGTTCTCTCTGCTGATGTAAGGAAATATAAGGGATGGCAGATCTCACACAAACAGAAATAAAGAAGCAACAGGATTTCAACGATGAAATTATTCCTCATCTTGATGCTCTTTATAATTTCGGCTTAAGGCTTACATCAGATCCCAACGACGCAGAAGATCTTGTGCAAGACACAATCGTTAAAGCTTATCGCTTTTTTAGTAGTTATGAAAAGGGAACCAATGCCAAAGCATGGCTATTCCGGATCCTGAAAAACTCGTATATCAACAACTATCGAAAGAAATCGAAAAAGCCTCATGAGGTTGATTACGATGAAGTTGCTACTTTCTACGAAACCATCAGAGATGAGCGTACAGAGACATCCGACCTCGAAGACAAAATGTTTCGCGAGCTGATTGATGACGACCTTTCACAAGCGCTCGACAGCATTCCGGAAGATTTCAGAACCGTTGTTCTTCTCTGCGATGTGGAAGACTTCACCTACGAAGAGATTGCAAATATGCTTGATGTGCCCATTGGCACTATCCGTTCAAGGTTACACAGAGGGCGTAACCTGCTGAAAGCCCAGCTGATGGAGTATGCCGCCAAACGTGGCTATGCTCAGGATTAATGCTACAAAGGCAGCGATATTCTAAAAGTAGTACCCTTATCCGGCATTGATTGCAGCACATAAATTTTGCCGTCGTGATACTCTTCAATAATTCGCTTGGTAAGGCTTAAACCAAGCCCCCACCCTCTCTTTTTTGTGCTAAACCCCGGTTTAAAAATCTCTTTCAGATATTTTCTGTCAATTCCGGAACCGGAATCTTCAATATCTATCAAAAGGTGGTTGCCGTCTCTGATTACCGAAACAGATACGTAGGGGTCTACCACACTCTTATGAATGGCATCCATTGAATTTTTTATAAGATTTTCGATAGCCCACTGAAACAGCTCCGGATTGAGCATCACTTTTTCGCTTGTTTCAATCGATTTCTTCACTTCAATGCGTTTGCCAAGCTGCGGCATCCGGTTTTCCATGTAGGTAATCACCTGATCGATGATAGGCTCGGGGCACAGCTCCTTCAACTCCGGCTGGGATCCAACCTTGTTGAACCGCTCTGCTATCCCCTTCAGGCGTGTAACATCACTCTCAATTTCGTTCGCTATTTTGAGTGTTCCTTCATCATCACGGCTTTGGTCTTTCAGCAACTGCACCCATCCGTATATACTAGAGAGCGGCGTGCCCAGCTGATGTGCAGCTTCTTTAGTCATTCCTACCCATAGATTAGACTGTTCGGATCGGGTAATACTTCTATATGTAGTGTAACCCACACCAATCAAAAGTGCCAATATTCCAAACTGTACATATGGAAAGAAGCGGAGATATTGTATCATCGGGCTTTCGCCGTAATACACATACTGGTTGAGTGTTCTGTTGCCATCTCCCAGGGTGATCATAATAGGCTCGTGAAGGCTCGCAAAACGGGTTAATAGTTCTTCTGGTTCTAAATTGTAGCTATCAATAAACCGGTTATGCAGCACAAACCCCGACTCATCCACAACAATCACTGGTATATTGAAAAGATGCTCCGGGCGGATAATTTCATTGGTTACAAAATCCTGCGTGAACTTAGCAGACTCTGCTTCAAGTATTAATCGTGATAGGCTGTCGGGCACTTCCGGATAGGTTCGCAAAATACTGGCAACCATATTCAGCTTGGCACTGATTTCCTGATGGCTCGGATCCACATTAAATTCGAACGCCTTGGCCCATAGCTCTACGCTGGCTCTCTCCTGCTGCATAATACGGTTCAGAAGAACCTGATTGTAGATAAATGATGCACCCGCAATTAAAACAAGAAGCGATACAAGGGTGATCTTAATTCGATTTGATGGCATTAACGTATTCATGAGAAGCGAGTACCGAGTTTATACATTCCTGGAGTAATTACAATCCGCTAAATCGAGAGTGATTTGTGTGTAATTGCAAATCGTTGTTGAGCAATTTTACGCTCACAAGATAACTTTTATGATAGAATGTACCCTATCGAAATTTATTGCAGAGATTTTAGGCAGATGCTTTACGCTTCTCGTAAACGGGAGGGGCTTTCTTTTCGATGGTTTCGCGGGTGATAACACATCGCTTCACATTTTTCATAGACGGGATGATGAACATGATTTCGAGCATGGCATCTTCGAGGATAGACCGAAGGCCACGGGCGCCTGTTTTTCTCTCTCTTGCTTTTTCAACAACAGCGGTAAGTGCGTCATCTTCAAACACAAGCTCCACATCTTCCATCTCAAAAAGCTTTTTGTATTGCTTTGTAATGGCGTTTTTTGGCTTCAGAAGAATTTCAATCATCGCATCATCAGAGAGTTCTTCGAGGCCGCAGATGATTGGCAAACGGCCAATAAGCTCAGGAATCAGCCCAAATTTCTGGAGATCTTCCGGTTCAACATGGGTAAATATGCGGGGGTCGTTTTTATCAAACTTACTCTGCGTGTCTGAATGGAAACCCATTGAGCTTGTTGATAATCTCCTTGCAATCACCTCTTCAAGCCCACTAAATGCCCCACCGCAAACAAAAAGAATATCAGAAGTATCAAGCTGGATAAAGCTCTGCTCGGGGTGTTTACGCCCACCTTTTGGGGGGATATTTGCTGTGGTGCCTTCCAGAATTTTTAGCAGTGCCTGCTGCACACCTTCTCCGGAAACATCACGGGTAATGGAGGGGTTATCACTTTTGCGCGATACTTTATCGATCTCGTCGATGTATACAATACCACGCTTTGCCCGCTCAACATCATAATCGGCTGCCTGCAAAAGGTTACTTAGAATACTTTCTACATCTTCACCTACATAGCCTGCTTCAGTCAGTACAGTTGCGTCTGCAATGGTGATGGGTACATCAATAATTTTGGCAAGTGTACGGGCAAGTAAAGTCTTACCGGAACCGGTAGGCCCTAATAAAACAATGTTACTTTTTTCGATACGGGTATCATCAATTGATATCTCCGCAGTGTTTGAGATACGCTTATAGTGGTTATAAACCGCAACAGAGAGTGCTTTTTTGGCATTATCCTGGCCTATTACATACTCATCAAGCTTGTTTTTGATTTCCAGGGGCTTAAGCATTGGCTTGTACTGCTTTTCGCGGCGCCGGGCAAGGGAAGAAAGGTCACTTTGTATTATGCTCGATGCATCTTCAATACAGTGGTTACAGATGTACACATCAGGGCCTGCAACCATTGAGCTTACATCATGGCTTGAACGGCCGCAAAAGGAGCAGAATACTGATTCGTTATCTTTCTTTTTACTCATGTAACGTGTTTTACTGCCTGAATGTAGGCATTATGATCTTTATGAGAAAATTATTGGAGCAGAAGTTTTTTCTTACTTTTTCTCACGTCTCATTACTCGGTCAATCAAGCCGTATTTTTGGGCTTCATCTGCAGTCATCCATTTATTTCTGTCGGAATCATTGATTACCTCTTCAATATCCTTACCGGAATGATCTGCGATAATGCCACTCAGCTCTTTTTTGATCCGTAAAATTTCCTGAGCTTCAATTTCAATATCGCTCGCCTGGCCTTGTACACCACCAAGTGGTTGGTGAATCATAACACGGGCATGCGGCAGTGCATGGCGCTTGCCTTTGGTGCCAGCTGTTAAGAGTACCGCACCCATCGAGGCTGCCATACCCACACAGGTAGTAGATACATCACACTTTACATACTGCATGGTATCATAAATTGCCATCCCAGCAGATACAACACCACCCGGGCTGTTGATGTAGAGGTTGATATCCTTCTCAGCATCCTGAGATTCAAGGAAAAGTAGCTGTGCAACGATTGAACTCGCAACAGCATCATTAACAGGTGTTCCCAAAATCACGATTCTGTCTTTTAGCAGACGGGAATAGATATCATATGCACGCTCTCCCCGGTTTGTGGTTTCCACAACCATTGGGATTAGGCTATTCTGGGCCTGTGTGATTTCGCTCATTTGTGGGATTTCAAAGATTGGCTGTTTTGTGTTCATGGCCGGATTTATTTGTCTTCAGATTTTTCGTTTTCAGCTTCTCTCTTTTTACGAAATTCGTCTTTAGAGAGTTCATTTACCGAAACTTCCTCTGCTAATTTAGCAAACACTTTATTTTCGCGAATAGTTGTGCGAAGATTCTCAAGCATGGATGGATTCTGTGCGTAGTAACTCCTCAGCTGATCGACCGTTGCGCCAAATCGTGCTGCCTCAACACCAAGCTGCCCGTCAATATCTTCAGGCTTAATTTCGATATCATCAAACTTCTCCTGAAGTGCCTGGCTGATAAACGCCCACTTGCCTTCACGAACAGCCTGCTCGCTCATCTTCTCTTTGTACTCTTCTGCGTTAAAGCCTTCGGGCAGTTCGCCGCCACTCTGCTGCTTGGCATACTCAACATAAGAGTTTAGAATTTGCTCCTTCATCACTTCAGGAATATCAAACTCGTGCGCTTCAGTTAAAGCGTCAATTGCTGTTTGCTTGAAGATATCATCAGATGACTGATCGTAATACTCCTGCATTTTACTCTTGATGTAGCTCCTGAACTCATCAATGTTCTTTGCTTCACCGTTTGAGTTTTTCTTGGCAAACTCGTCATTCAGCTCTGGCGCTTTCATCTGCTCAACTTTTTTGATGCGCATCTCAAAACGATCCAGCTCATCTCCTTCACCAAGCTCCATTTTCACAACGTCGCCTACTTTTTTCCCAATAAGATTGTCGCGGAAGTCTTTAGCTGCATCCTGACGAAGATCCAGCTTTTGGTCTTCATCTTTCTCGCCTTCAATTGGGTTTCCATCTTCATCAAGGCTTACAGCATCAACAGTAACACGGTACTCTTCGGTGATCTCTCCTTCAACCTCTTCCCAGTTGCCCTGGCGTTCAAGGGTTCTCTCAATCTCCTCTTCAACCTCTTCTTCGCTTACATCATGCACCATTTTATCAACAGTGATTTCTGAAAGCTCTTTCAAATCAAACTCCGGCTTTGCACCAATTTTAAAGACTACTTCAAGCTGATCGTCCTCCCATTTCATATCAACCATTTGTGTTTCGCCAACGGGCTCATGATCGGGCACAATCTGCTTTTCGTAAACTTCCTGTACGTAATTGTTGATCTCTTCGAGCTCAATCTCTTTTCCAAATCGTTTTTTCACGATTCCCAGAGGTACACGCCCCGGCCTAAAGCCCGGAAGCTGAATTTGAGACCTGTATTTTTTAAAAGCCTGGTCGAACTTTGGAGAGAGGTCCTCTCTGCTTGCTTTGATGGTTATCTCTTTATCTACCGAGGTAACGTCCTGAACAGATATGTCCACTTGTATTTCCTTTAATTTTTGTCTGAATATTGTAAGATTGGAATAGTACGAGAGGGGGGACTCGAACCCCCACACCGATAAAGGTACTAGATCCTAAATCTAGCGCGTCTACCAATTCCGCCACTCTCGCGCTTTTCACTCCGATTTGAATCAGAGCCTGATAAAATACGGTATTTCTTGCGCTGTTTCAACATCTCAGTTTTACATTGTAACTCTGTTTTTATCACCACAGAAATTTCATCAAAAGAAAATTATCTCTATTCTGCTTTGCCTTAATTTTGTAGTTTTACAAAAAAATAACCGGCTATTATGTTCAGAAATCTAAGACTTGTTTACGTAACCACCAGCAACCGCGATGAGGCCCGTAAAATTGGCACAGAACTGGTGGAGCAAAAACTTGCTGCCTGCGCCAATATCATTGATGGGATGGAATCTATTTATCGCTGGGAAGACGCCGTTCAAAATGATAAAGAGTGCATATTACTGCTAAAAACCACGTACAGCAATGTTGCAAAGTGCACCAAAATAATAAAAGAGATGCACTCCTATGATGTACCCTGCGTTATAAGCGTTAATCTTGCCGAGCAGGAAGGCAACGGCAGTTATCTCGACTGGATTTTAAAAAACGTGCGCAGGCCTATCTCTGAGGCCGATGATGTAACCGATTATTAATGCCTCTCCAAATTACAAGAGATGAGTACACCATAACCGCTGCCATCCACAGGCCGGATGCGAGAAATGCTATTAATTTTGAGGTGATGGATCGCCTGGAATCCCTGCTCGATGAGATTGAGCAGAACAGTCAAATCAGGCTCTTTATTCTTACCGGGTCAGACAAGAGCTTTATTTCGGGCGGCGACCTCCGTGAATTTCACGCCATTAAACATGCAGAAGACGCTAAAAAGATGTCTCTGCGCATGCTCAAAATTCTGAATCGGATTGAGAGCCTCCCCTGCTGGACCCTCGCCGCAATTAACGGCCACGCTTACGGTGGTGGCTGGGAGATTATGCTTTCGTTTGATTTTCGCATTGCGGGATCTGACGCGCGTTTCGGTTTTACGCAGGGAGCATTCTACTTGCCGCCGGGCTGGGGCGGTTTAAGCAGGCTTACCAAAACAGTTGGCAGAAACAGGGCGCTGTTTCTGCTTGCATCACAACAAATCATTACCGCTAATGAAGCCTTGAAAGATGGCCTCATCCAAAAAGTACTTCCTCAGAAGGCCTTTTCTGAAGAGTTAGATACGTTGAAAAAGTCGCTAACATCAAATGATCTCACTTACATCACATACTTAAAACAAAACATTGGGAAAGGTATTGAGGATGAGTTAGAGCCCTTCAGTAAATTTTGGGAGAGCGAAGAGCACTTGAGAAGGGTTGATGACTTTTTGAATCGGAACAAAGCCTGACACCTATCCTGCAAACTCCCGCCTGAAACGGTTTATCTCGCTGTAAGAGATATGCATATCGTAGATATTGTAAGATTTTTGGCTGCCATCTGTGCCGGTAATAGTCATTTCATTCAGCTTTAAATCTACGGCAGCAATGTCTGCCCGCTTCATTTTTACCGTCTCTTTTCTTGATTTAAAAATGAGGGTTAGATATTCATCATCCCAGTAAATTGTATTGTATGGATTTAATAAAAGATAGACCCAGTAGGCACATACAAAAATCATCGAGACATTTGAGGCCACTACAACCGTATCAAATGATAAAAACGGCCCCTCAAATGGTGTTTCGAATAGATTATACACCGCTATGCCTATTAAGCCGAGAAACAAAAGCGATGAGATTGCCACAATAGTTTTTGAGTGTTTAAAGATACCCCCACCAATTCTGTTTCTTTTTTTACTCATGATAAATCACCTTTATTTCAAAGATTTCGAATCGCTTCAATCCGTTTTAATGCCGGCGGATGCGAATAGTTCAAAAACACATAAAACGGATGTGGTGTTAAATTGCTCAGGTTATCTTTGGATAGTTTCTTCAGCACATTCACCATCTCTTCTTTTTCTTTGATGGTATCTGCCGCAAATGCATCCGCTTCGTACTCATGTTTGCGGCTCATAACCTGCATGGCGATTCCCAGGAGTGTTTCAACAGGCGAGTAGAGCAAACCGAAGAAAAGAAGGCCGGCGTATACGCTCATCTCTTCCATATAAAATGCCTCGAACAAGCCGGGAACCTGCAAAAAGACGGATAGAAGCGCGAACATAATACCCGTGTGAAGAATGCTGATCGTCATATTTTTTACGATATGCTTTTTCTTGTAGTGGCCTATTTCATGAGCAAGCACTGCAACCAGCTCTTCTGTTGTGTGATTTTCGATAAGCGTATCAAAAAGTGCAATTCGTTTGTTCTTGCCAAAACCAGTGAAAAATGCATTCGACTTTGCCGAGCGTTTTGATCCGTCTATAACATAGATTCCCTGCAGCGGAAAGTTTACATCATCAGCATACTCTTCTATTGCCTGCCGCAGCTCACCTTCTTCGAGCGGGGTAAATTTGTTGAATATTGGCATAATCCATGTTGGCGCGATGTACTGCATAACCAATGAAAATGCGGTAACTGCCAGCCAGGCGTAAAGCCATGCCCATGTACCGCCAAACTCAAAGAAGGCGATGATACCCGCCAGAAGCGGGGCGCCAATCACAACAGAAAGGAGCAAGCCTTTTACGCGGTCTGCCGCAAAGGTCTTCGCTGTGGTTTTGTTGAACCCGAACTTCTCCTCTATCACAAAGGTAGAGTAGATTGAAAAAGGCATCGATATAAACATCTTTACTATCACAAGGGCGCCAATAAAAATAAGCCCGGTTCCAATCACGCCAAATTCAAACCCACGCGCCCATTGGTCCAGCCAGTTAAACCCGCCTGCAAACCAGAATACGAGCAGTAAAATCAAATCGAACGTGCCGGTTATAAAGCCAAATTTGGTATTTACCCGCGTATATTCCTGCGATTTGGCATAGGTATCTTCATCATAAACCCCTTCAAACTCGCCGGGCAGCTCTTTGCTCAACGCTTTCAGGTTTAGGCGGTTTGATATGATGCCGAGGGTAAAATCAATGATGATTGCAGTGAGGATGATTACGGCAAAGATGTTCATATTTGGGATTGATATCTATTGAAGATTAAGTGCCAAAGATAAGATTATTCAAACAGAAACTTACTTCAATGTAGTTTTGCTTACGTTCGATTTAACTACTTCTTTAATTAATTTTTTTATTTCTGTTTTGAACACATTAAAACACCCACCATTTAAATCTTTATGCAATTTCTATAATATTGAGACACAACAAGCATATTTATTTTTAAAAAATTTTAATATAACTTACTGAAGTTACTACACATTTTTTTACAGAGAGAAATTCACATAACTTCCTCATATTTAAAATCATGGACGGAACATAAATAACATCAAGAGTTAAATCTTAAATTATATGGAATATAAAAAACGTATTCTGTTAGTTGATGACAATGAAGCAATTCACGAAGATATAGTTTCTATTCTTATAGGCCATCAAACAAAAGGCAACCCCAAACTTCTGGAGATTGAGGATAAGCTGTTTGGGGGAGTTGCATCCACATCAAGGGATGTGACGAAAACTATTTCATACGATATCGGCCATGCCTACCAGGGGGAAGAGGCCGTAAACATGGTTGATAAATCCTATGCTGAAGGGAATCCCTATTCATTGATCTTTATGGATGTGCGGATGCCTCCCGGAATAAATGGCATTGAAGCAATTAAGCAAATCTGGGAGAAGTATCCCTATACAGAAATAGTAATTTGTACAGCCTATTCAGATTATTCTTGGGATAAAATAGTAAATACGCTTGGCCTGACGGATAAACTTTTGTTTATGAAAAAACCGTTTGATGCCACCGCGCTCAAGCAAGCCGCCCTCACTTTAACCACCAAGTGGGAATTGCAGCAGAAGGCTATTTCATACACAAAAACTCTTGAGAAAGAAGTTGAGGACCGCACCAAAGATCTTGAGCAGTTAGTGGATAAATACAAAGAGATGAAAGAGAAAGCCGAAAAGGCTTCAGAAATAAAAAGCTCCTTTTTGGCAAATATGAGCCACGAAATTCGAACACCAATGAATGGGGTTGTAGGCCTGAATAATCTTTTGTTGGAAACAGAACTGGATAGTGAACAGAGAGAATTATCCAAACTTGTAAAAAGCAGTGCAAACGCTTTATTGAAAGTTATAAACGACATTCTGGACTTTTCAAAAATAGAAGCGGGGAAATTGGATATCGAAAATGTGCCATTCAGTTTTCATATGCTCCTGAAAGAAGTTGTAACGATTGTTGAATTTTCTGCAGATGAAAAAGATATCTCTATTCAGTTTTCTGTTGATGATGCCCTGCCGGAACAAATGTATGGCGACCCAACAAGAATACGGCAGATTCTCATAAACTTCGGTGGCAACGCCGTTAAGTTTACCAAAAAAGGAAGCATTTACTTTACAGCTGAACTGTTGGAGAACAGAGATACCCATTGCGTGGTTAAATTATCGGTAAGAGACACAGGAACAGGCATTTCCAAAGATAAACAAAAACATATTTTCGACTCTTTTACCCAAGGCGACTCCTCCACAACCCGAAAATATGGAGGCACCGGCCTTGGCCTGGCAATTTGCCGGCAGCTTGCAGAGCTCATGGATGGAGAGGTAGGTGTAGAGAGCGAGCTGAACAAGGGTTCTCTGTTTTGGGCTACCATTCCTTTAAAAAAGGTAACTCAAGCCGAACAAATTGATGTAAACCAACCGGAACAGCCTTTAAAAGAGGCAATACTGCTGGGGAACGACAAAAAAGTTCTGGTGGCAGAGGATAACAAATTAAACCAGCTTTTGGCACGAAAAATTCTTGAGAGAGAAGGCTTTGAAGTAGAAATTGCATCGAATGGCCTGGAAGCTGTGCAGGCATTCCAAAATAACAATTATGCCTTCATACTTATGGATATACAAATGCCGGAGATGGATGGCTATGAGACTACCCGAACTATCCGGGCATTAGAACAGAAAAGCGGTGGGCATATCCCAATTATTGCACTTACGGCATCAGCACTGGACGTTGCCAGAGAACTATGTTTGAAAGCTGGTATGGACGAGTATGTATCTAAACCTGTAGATAAAGATAAACTTTTTACGGCAATCAAAATTGCTATTTCAGCTTCGAGAATAAAGGCCGGTTCGCTCCAATAGCATTTTAGGAGGCTCCTATACAAATGTAAATATCATGTTAACAATAACATTGTGAACCATATTCAATTCAAATTCAATTATCCGCACAAAAAACTTATCGGTTTTTTTCTGCTGATTCTGTTTCCCGTAACGCTGCTTGGCCAACAAGCCCCTGCTGATGATCAAAAACCAAATTTAAAATTCCAGAGAATACACGATGGAATGAATGACAGTTGGGTAACTACTATACATCAAGACAACAGAGGTTTCATTTGGGCTGGTACAAGAAGGGGCCTACACCTGTTTGATGGAATTAATTTCAAAATTTATACCACAAAACCTGATTCAACCTCCATAAACAGCAACCATATTTTCGCAATTTTTGAAGATAGTAAAAAACGATTCTGGATTGGATCGGGGGGGGGTGTAGCAAGATATAATACAAGCACAGATGATTTTACCAGATATACAATTTCATCAGGTACTGAAGAAAACATTTTTATTAATGCCATACTTGAAGATGAAAATGGCACGATTTGGCTGTCCGGTGGCGGTTACGGCCTCTATTATTTAGATGAAATAAGTAAGCAATTTTATCCCTATCAAGATTTTAGTGATTTTACTATTAACTCCTTAACCGGCGGGAAAGATAAAACTTTATGGCTTGCTACCACCGAAATCGGTGTAATTGAACTGAATACGAAAACAGGCGAAACCCATTTTTTTTCGCATGATCCTTCCAATCCCTATTCAATCTCTTCGAATTCTGTTAATGTAGTTCAGTTTGATAATGATGGGAATTTATGGGCTGGCACTAATGGCTGGGGGCTCAACAGAATGGATGTAAACAGCAATGAACTAATATTTCAACGATACAGCCATAATCCGGCTGATCCATTCAGTTTAAGTAACAATGAAGTGATTACACTCAGTTTAGATAATGACTATAATGTTTGGGTAGGTAACAGAAATGGTGGTTTACATTTATACAATAAAACCACTGACTCGTTTTTTCGCTACAATAGTGATCCTCTGGATCCATTCAGCCTTTCTCACAATTCAATTGAGAGTATTTTTCAGGATAACCTACAGCGTTACTGGGTCGGTACTGCATGGTCGGGCATAAATATGGCCGAGCCTGATGACACTAATTTTCTCCATTATTTTAGCGATCCCTTTAACCCAAGTAGCCTGAATAATAATCTAATTCGAGATTTTTATGAAAATGACGATGGAACCATATGGATTGCAACCGATGGTGGAGGTATCAACCTCTATGAAAGGGATCAGGGGACATTTCGGTTTTTTAAAAATCACCCGGATCAACCTGGCTCCCTCAGTTCTGATGCGATTGTAAGCCTCAACAAAGATAATCAGGGCAATCTTTGGGCGGGCACCTGGGGCGGCGGAGCCAACATTCTTACAGACGAAGCGAATGGAATATTCACCACGTTTAACAGTATGTTCAATATCGATGAATATCAGCTACGGCATATTTTTGATATACATTTTGAAAGTAATTATGTCTGGTTAGCCGCATTCGAAGAGGGGTTGTTCCGATACAATTTCACCAATGGAGAGTATCAACTATTCAATATTGATTTTGATAATCCCTCTTCAATCTCATCAAACTTCATTATCAGAATATTTGAGGATTCGCAAAAGAATCTTTGGGTTGGAACTCTGGTGGGGCTAAACAAGATTAAGGCTGAACACAGAGATGATGGAATTTTTAAACACTATCTACATTCACCTGAAAACCCGAATAGTATTGCCCATTCTACAGTTAGGCATATTTATGAAGATCAACACCAAAACATATGGATAGCTACAGAGGGCGGGCTGTCAAAGTATATTCCAGAGGAAGATCATTTCCATAATTTTTACCAATATGACGGATTGCCCTCGGATGAGGTGAATTCTATCATTGAAGATGACAATGGCTATCTTTGGCTTGGCACTTTAAGGGGCATTTCAAAATTTGATCCTTTAACAAACAGGTTTACAAACTACAACCAGAGCCACGGGCTACAGGCTGATGAATTTTCCCGCTACTCGGTTCTTAAAACTCAGAATGGTGAGTTGCTTTTTGGCGGTATTAACGGGTTTAATCTATTTAACCCTGATGAAATCTATTCTAATCCGTTTTCTCCCCCGGTATTTCTTACGGATTTCAGGCTTTTTAATAGATCTGTTGATTTAAAAGATCCTGATTCTCTATTAAAAACTCACATTTCTGTTACTGATACACTCGTTCTGCCCTATCATCAAAATGTGCTCACTTTTGAATTCGTAGCACTCAATTACACCCAGCCGGAATTCAATCAATATGCCTATATGGTTGAAGGTTTTGAAAATGAATGGAATTATGTTGGCACACAGCGTAATGCAACCTATACCAACCTGGCGCCAGGCAATTATACATTTCGTGTAAAAGCCGCCAATAACGATGGTATTTGGAATGAAGAAGGGGTATCTCTGTCGTTAATCATCACACCCCCATTTTGGCGAACTGCCTGGTTCTATCTGCTGTCTGTTTTGTTCGTAGTGTTTGTTATTGTATCTGTTTACCGCATACGGGTTCGAGCCATCAGAGAACAGAACCTGCAACTTCAAAAAACTGTTGCCGAACGCACAGAAGAGTTGAAAATCAGGAACCGTGATCTAAAACAAACACTAAAGGAACTTGAAGACACCAAAGATGAACTGGTTGAACAGGCACACAAAGCGGGTATGTCAGACATTGCTGCTGGGGTGCTTCATAATGTTGGAAATCTTTTGAACAGTGTAAATACTTCTGCCTCACTCATAGATGAGACTCTTCAACAGTCGAAAATTAGTAAACTTGAGCAGGCAAACTCTCTGTTAAGGGAGCATATTGATCATTTTGATGAATATCTGGCTTCGGATGGAAATTCTAAAAACTTACTGAATTACTATCTCTTACTTGAAGATCCACTCAAAGCTGAACATCAGAATATTCGTAAACAAACAAGCAGGCTTATTGATAAAATTAACCTGATAAACGAAGTAATCTCTGCTCAGCAAACCTACGCAGGAGCCAGCCAGTATACCGACGTAACTTCTCTTACTGAAATGATTGATAGTGCCCTGGCATTACAGGCCGGATCGATTGAAAAGCATGGGCTTATTGTAGAAAAAGATTTTCAAGCAACAGGCACCATTATCGCTCAGCGTTCCAAATTAATCCACGTACTGGTCAACATTTTCAAGAATGCTAAGGAGGCGATGGAGAACAATCCAATAAATGAGAAGAAAATTCTCATAAAAACCTGGGAAGATCACCGGCAAATTTATTTGTCCATCTCAGACAATGGCCCCGGAATTGATCCGGATTATCTCGACAAAATTTTTACCCAGGGATTTACCACTAAGAAAAACGGCCATGGCTTTGGCTTGCACAGCTGTGCCAATTATATCTCAGAAATGGGCGGGAAAATCAAGGTATCAAACAAAGAGAATGAAACCGGGGCAACCTTCACAATAATTTTTGGAAAAAGTGAAAAAACTGAGGCATTCGTTTAGTCTTACCAATTGGCAATCCACTAAGTAAGATAGAGAAACAAGTTAAACTCAGTGCTTTTCCGAGCTATCCGACAAATATAGTTAGTGACTTTCCAAAACCTTCATCGTTGCCTCGTAACCCTCCTTAATTAACTGTTCGGCCTGCCGCGTATCAGCTTTATTATAAGCGCTAAGTTTTGGCTGAATCCAGGTGATATTTTCATCATCAAGCTGTTCCTTGATCATGTTATTAAGGCCAATATCGAATGTATTGGAGAGTACATCAATAATGTCATCGGGCCGTTTATAATCGCGATTTGTGGTTAAATCAACCCCAATAATTGTGTTTGCGCCCATCTCTTTCAAAGGCTTAATCGGCACATTTTCACACAGAAAACCATCCACAAGCAGAAGCTCGTTATCCCACTCTACGGGAGCAAAGACACCTGGCAGGCAAGAACTAGCCATTACCGCTTTGTGCAAAGGGCCTTCATTCAGCACCACCTTCTCCCCTGTTGAAATATCAGTAGCGATCATGCATAGTGGAATTTCCGCATCTTCGATATTCACCTTGCCAATTTCATCGAGAATCTTTTTCCCAAGGCGTTTATTGGTTAGCAAGCCCATTTTCGAAAGCTTAAATCCAGAAACGTCGAGCCAATCGAGATCAAGTGCTATCTCTTCAAGCTTTTCATAAGGGGTTCCAAATGCAAGGTGTGCAGCCACAAATGCGCCTATACTTGTGCCCGAAACAGCTTCCGGTTTAAGCCCTTTTTCATGAAATGCTTTGAGCACACCTACATGCGCGGCACCAAGTGCAGCACCGCCCCCAAGAGCGAGCCCAAGTTTTTTCTCCGGTTTTTGAAAGATTTTCAGCAGATTCATAGCTACTCATATTGTTAATAATAAAACTCGAATTTAGTAACTATTATCAATTTGTAATAGTCAGTTTTGAAAGCACAACATTTTTTTCTTAATCTATTTATTATAATTACTTAGCATCTATGGAAGCGGTTTCAATAATTTTAGACTTTTTTATCCAATTATTTCGGGAAAATTGCCTCCTTTCTGCTATTTTACTATGAATAAAAGGAGTTATAAGAGAGTTACCGAAAATAAATAAACCATAATAAATAAACGAGATGAACATGACAGCACCAACAAAGAATAAGCGACTGCTCAAATGGGTTGAAGACACCACAAAGTTAGCCAAACCGGAAAAGGTTGTATGGTGTGACGGATCACAAGAAGAATATGACAGGCTCTGCCAGGAATTGGTTGACGCTGGTACATTCAAAAGATTGAATCCCGAAAAACGCCCGAACAGCTATGCCTGTTTCTCCGATCCTTCTGACGTAGCACGTGTAGAAGACAAAACTTACATAAACAGTTTACGAAAAAGCGATGCAGGGCCTACCAATAATTGGGAAGATCCCAAAGTAATGAGGAAAACGCTTAACAAGCTTTTCGACGGCTGTATGCAGGGACGTACAATGTATGTTATTCCTTTCAGCATGGGCCCTCTCGGCTCACCAATATCCAAGATTGGTATTGAAATTACAGACTCTGCCTACGTTGTAGTAAACATGCGGATAATGACTCGAATGGGCCAATCTGTTCTGGATGTACTTGGAGATGGCGAATTTGTAAAAGCGCTCCACTCAATAGGCGCACCACTTAAGCCAGGACAGGAAGACGTACCATGGCCATGTAACCCTGAAACGAAATACATCTGCCACTTCCCGGAAGACCGCGAGATTATCTCTTATGGGTCTGGATATGGTGGTAATGCACTTCTTGGTAAGAAATGTCTTGCGCTGAGAATTGCTTCAACCATGGCTCGCGATGAGGGATGGCTTGCAGAGCACATGCTTATTCTGGGTGTTGAATCTCCACAGAAAAAGAAAACATACGTGGCTGCTGCATTCCCGAGCGCCTGTGGTAAAACTAACTTTGCCATGATGGTGCCACCAAAAGGAATCGACGGCTGGAAAGTAACCACTGTGGGTGATGATATAGCTTGGATTAAGAAAGATGAAAAAGGACAGCTCAACGCTATTAACCCGGAAGCAGGCTACTTTGGTGTAGCGCCCGGCACCAACTATGATACCAATCCCAATGCGATGGTAAGCATTGAGAAAGATTCTATCTTTACCAATGTTGGCATTACACCTGATGGCGACGTTTGGTGGGAAGATATAGGCCATGAGTGCCCCGAGGGAACCATTAACTGGAAGGGTAAAGTGCATGATCCTGAATCAGGTGAAAAGGTTGCACACCCGAATGCTCGTTTTACTGCTCCGGCAGCAAACTGCCCGTCTATAGACGAAAAGTGGGAAGACCCTGCAGGTGTGCCTATTAAAGCATTTATCTTTGGCGGCCGCAGAAGTACTACAGTGCCATTGGTATATCAAAGCTTTAACTGGAACTTTGGCGTATATGCCGCTGCAACCATGGGCTCTGAAATGACCGCAGCAGCTTTTGGAAATATAGGTGCTGTGCGGCGCGACCCATTTGCTATGTTGCCGTTCTCAGGCTACCATATGGCCGATTATTTCAACCACTGGCTTGAGCTTGGCCGTACGTTGCCTAACGCACCAAGAATATTCTCCGTTAACTGGTTCCGCAAGGATGAGAATGGAAAATTCATCTGGCCGGGATTTGGCCAAAACCTGCGCGTTCTGCAGTGGATCGTTGGCCGTGTAAGCGGTAATGCATTCGCCGTGGAAAGCCCGCTGGGCTGGATGCCTCAGTATGAAGATCTTGACTGGACAGGAATGGAAGACTTCACCAGAGAAGATTTCCAGAAATTGATGTCGGTTGACCGAGAAGCATGGAAGCAGGAAGTACTTAGCCATGAAGAACTCTTCAGCAAGCTGTATGACAAGCTGCCAAAAGAGTTTCTATTCATGAGAGAGCTTCTGAACTCAAGCTTGTGGAGATCTCCGGAACACTGGGAGCTCGCCCCGGAAAGGCCCGTTTTATAAAGAACCTTTCATAACAACTCATCTCTCAAAGCCTCGTATCGGGAAACCGGTTCGGGGCTTTGTTTTTTTTTAACTTTACGATGTTACCATTCAATTGAGAGAATCATCTAGAATTTCAAGAAATGCAAAAAGTTCTGGTTCGTGTTCTATAACTTCCACCCGTAAAATTCATTCAAATTTATAGTTACACTATTCTAATAATATTCTGTAAATTAACGTTAATATCATCCAGACAATCATATACAATCACTTAGAGCCCATTATGGAGAGAAGTTCGATTCTTGCCATTTTGCTTATTACCCTCTTGCATCTTGCCTGGATGCCGGCCAACCTATCTGCCCAGCCCGATTTAGAACGTATCTCTCTCGTAGAACGTGGTGATGGCAATGGTTTTGTGATGCGCTTTCATCTCACCGAAGCAGCTGATTCATTCAAAGTATCCCAGCCGGAAGCCGGCCTCATTCAAATGATGATTTACTCACCAACGTTGACGGCTGATGACTTTCTCGAACCTGAAAGGTTTGCGAATATCCGAAATGTAGAATACCACAAAAACCCGTTCGGCTTTGGAGTTGATATCTTTCTGGAGGAGCGTGCTTTTCTGAAAGCCAATGCATACCCCGATGCCAACAGAAGGCATCTGCTTCTAAATCTTGAGTGGTCCGATTCAGCTGAAATTAACCGGATTGCAGCCAATCACGATTTTATCTACTGGCACAACTATCTGGATGATTTAACGGTGATAGATTACGAATTTTTTGATGGAAATAACGACGAGTTAGTCCGCCTGAGAAATGGATATGAATTCAATGTAATTGTGATTGATGCCGGCCATGGCGGGCACGATCCCGGTGCAATCAACCGCAGCCTTGGCCTTCGTGAGAGCGACATTGCACTTGCAGTGGCTCTTAAACTTGGCAGTTATATTGAACAATACATGCCCGATGTTGAGGTGATCTACACACGGACAGATGATACATTTGTTCCTCTTGACGAACGTGGCCTTATTGCCACAAGAGCCAAGGGAGACCTGTTTGTCTCTATCCATGCAAACTCGGCTGCCAGCACTCAGGCTCATGGTACAGAGATCTTTTTCCTGGGGATGGCCCGAAGCCAGTCTGCCCTCGAAGTAATGAAACGCGAAAACAGCGTCGTAGACCTTGAAAATGGCGGCGGACCAATAGCACTGAGTGATCAGGAACTGCTGATTTATGAAATGGCAAACGCAGGTAATATCGCTATAAGTGAACGAATCGCCTCTATGATTGATGATCAGTTCAGAACCCGGGCTCAGAGAAGGTCACGCGGGGTTAAGCAGGCCGGTTTGATGGCGTTATGGCACGCATCCACACCGGGCGTACTCATTGAACTGGGTTTTCTTTCAAACCCAACCGAAGCTCGCTACATGGCCAGTGAGTATGGCCAAACGATCCTTGCATCGGCAATTTTCAGAGCCATTCGCGACTTTAAGGATGAGTACGACAGAAGCATCCGCCGCGAAAACAGGGCAAGCAATGAGTGATGAGCCGCTAATTATCGGGGTAGCGGGTGGCAGCGGATCAGGGAAAACCACAGTTGTAAATAAGATTGTTCAAAAAATCGGGAAAAAGAATATCCTGCTTGTTGAGCACGACTCCTACTACCGGGACCTCAGCCACATCCCCCTCAGTGAACGCAGAAAACAGAATTTCGACCACCCTGCATCACTCGAAACTGAGCTGATGATACGCCACATCGATGCCCTTCGTAAAGGATATAAAATTGACCTGCCTGTGTACGATTTTGTTGCTCATACCCGTGCAGAAGAAACCATTCCAGTATCTCCCAAAAAAATTATTCTTATCGACGGGATACTGATTTTCAGCGAACCCGACCTTCTCGAACTGATGGATATCAAAATATTTGTGGATACCGATGATGATGTCCGCCTGCTGAGGCGCTTACGCAGAGATATCCAAGAGAGAGGCCGCGATTTTGACGGGGTATTGAACCAGTACGAAACATTCGTGCGTCCTATGCACCTTGAGTTTGTGGAGCCCAGCAAACGCTATGCAGATATCATTATTCCGCGCGGCGGCGAAAATCGGGTTGCTCTGGAAATGGTCATCGCCATGATTAATGGCAAGCTGAATAGTTAAGCCTCTTTATTAATCAGCCGGTAAAAGTCCCGCATCCCCTCAAAAAGCAAAAACTCACGTTTCTGCATCTTAAACTCCCGAGAAAGTTGGTTGCTTAGAAAACGGGCATCCCCACCAGTGATAAAAATTTCAGCATCCGAGTGTTCCCGCAAATATCTGAGCAAAAACTGCTTTACAGTTTCAGCATAACCCCGGTATGCCCCCCATTGTATAGATTCAGGTGTTGATTTTCCCGGCCATACAAGAGGAACTTCTTCAGGTGGAACGGGAAGCTCTGGCAGCTTTTCGCTGATGGCACTCTTCAACATACCCAAGCCCGGCATAATAATACCTCCTTCAAAAATCCCATCGCGATTCATAAAATCTATGGTACACGCACTACCGGCATCAACAACTATTACATCTTTGTTTGCAAGGTTCCGGGCAGCAACACATACCAAAAAACGGTCGAGGCCTAACGTATTTGGTGTATCATAGTTCAGCAGATTTTTCGGGATCAGTGATGTATCTAAAACGGTTACAAGCTCTTGATCTATTTTTGAGAGAATCCGATTTAAGATATCTTTCCGAACAGAACTTATTACCAGGCGGGCTTCAGTTTCTTTTTTAATTTTTGATATCGCAGTTTTCGGATCATCTAAAGGGTGTTTCAATAGTATCTTCCAGTTGCCCTCCTCTTCAGATGCAATCTTCAGGGAACTGTTGCCAATATCAAGATAAATTGATTTCATTTGTGTAGTTTTGATGTTCCGAAATATCCCAAACTATGTGCCGCCTTAAGATGTTTTTAAAGAAAACTAACCTAATCAGAAAAAATGGATTTATTGAATAAAACAGCAATTGTTACCGGTGCAAGCAGTGGAATTGGCATTGCTTTCAGTGAAAAACTGATTCAGAAAGGTACAAAAGTTTATGGATTAGCAAGAAGGCTGCATAAGCTGCAAGAAGTAAAGGAAAAGCTTGGAGATCTTTTCATTCCGGTTGAGATGGACATTACCAAAGCGGCTGATATTGAAAGCTGGGTAAAGTCGGAATTTAACGATGAAAACAGCCCTGACATCCTTATTAATAATGCAGGTTTGGGCTCGTTCGGAAACGTTGATGAACTAAGCATTCAGGATTGGGATACAATGATGAACACCAACCTGAATGGGGTTTTTTACATCACAAAAGCCGTTGTACCGCTTATGAAGCGCAACCCCAACCACTGCCACATAATAAATATTTCGTCGGTAGCAGGGCTCCTTGGCAACCCACAGATCTCGGCTTATAATGCCACAAAATTTGGGCTACGTGGCTTCAGCGAGGCTCTTTTTAAAGAATTACGCTACGATAAAATTAAAGTATCTACCATGTTTCCCGGTTCTATTGCTACCCATTTTTTTGGAGATAACAAAGAAGAGAGCACACATTCTAACATGATGCAACCGGGCGATGTAGCCAACACATTGATCCATCTGCTTGAAACACCAGACAATCTTTTGATCAATGAAATTACACTGCGTCCGTTAAATCCTAAAAACCCTGACAATTAGTGAAATATCTGTACTTCTGCTTTTTTGGGTTGATACTACTCGCTTCCTGCACAAATTCCAGAGAGGATAAACTTCTGAGTGAAGATCTCTACGAAAAAATTTTTATCGAACTTGCCATCATTGATCAGATTGAGGAAGCCCTGCTTGGGGATCATAGCCGAAGTGACCTTCGACAAATGGTTTATGAGCACTATGGAGTAACTGCCGAAAAATTCAACCGATCGCATAACTATTACGAACAAGATATTGATGAGCAAATTAGACGGATTGAGAGCATCCATGAACGGCTAAGGGATGAACGTTCGGCAATTGACGAAACTGAACGTGAAATCAGAGATCGAAACAGGCGAACCCCTGAATCGTTAAGAGAACAAATTCTAGGCAGAGGGGAAGATGCTTATGAGGCTGCACATGAAACTCCTGCTGCAAATATACCAGAGCCGGCACAAACAGAGAGAGCAGAGCTACCTGTTACCACAGAAATTGAACAGGAATCGAAAATTTTTGAAAATCCTGAAGATTTCGCTTTTTCAGATGATGGAATTTACGCCATTCAGGTTCGTTCTGAGCAAAACTTTACGTTGGCAAAAAAACTGAAAGAAGAGTGGATAGAAAAGGGTTTTGTGGATACTTATCTGCAGGAATTTGAAGATGCGGAGTCAGGTGAAACATGGTACAGAATAAGGCTTGGCAATATTAACACATTTCAGGAAGCAGAACGTATTCAGCAAGCAATTCTGGAGCAATATGAGACAGAGGTTTGGATAGATGATTTAAGAGTTTCGTTTGAGCAGTCAGATTATTCAGAGCTCTTTCAAGAGTTACCGTTTTCTATTGATGGTAAATATGCAATTCAAGTGCAGTCTGAACTAAATTTTAGCCTTGCAGAAAGAGTTAAAGAAAGATGGTTGCACAGAGGTGCCATCAATACCTACTTAAGGGAATTTATTGATAGTGATGGCGGCAAAACCTGGTACCGTATCAGGTTGGGAAATGTGGATTCTTATCAGGATTCAAAGAATATTAAAAATACAATCGTAAAAATATTTGATACAGAAATATGGATAGCCTTCAATGAATAAATTGTGCTAAAACCATACTATTGAATGTTCAAACCAAACACTTTGCAATACAACTCAATTTGCCATCAGATCAACTAATTCGATAAGTAACCCCATCTTCCGATAGAATCAAAATCTTTTCCCGCAGCATATAACTCACCACTTTCTTACATTTGTCTTTTCTCCATCCTGTGAATGTTGCAATTTGACGGGCTGTTTTTTTGCCACTTTTAATCGCTTGCCTAATCACATCTACATCTGCCCTGTCTATTTTCTCTAAACCTGTTGTTGATGTTTCAGATGAGCAGTTATCGCATTTTCCACAGGGTTCAGCGTCAGTTTCACCAAAGTAGCTCCGCAGAAAAACCTCTCTGCACCTTTTTGTGATTGCATAGAGATGCATATAGTGCAGCTTTTTCAACAAAATCTTTTTATAAGCATATGCTTTATCATGATCAATATGCAGCTTTGCCCCTCTTGCTTCTGTTATGCGGACAAAACGTACCTCACCAAGATAGAGCGCAGAAAGAATTTTATCCTGCGCCTGAAGTACATTCAGTGCCTTTCTAAACTTATTTCTTTCCACCTGCATCTTTTCAAGCAGATAGCTTTCACGAAAATATACATATTCACTGTGTGATACAGGCCCGGCCAGCCGGTAAAGCGCATCAATGAATTCCGCTTTTTCAGAAGGCGATTCATCCATAAACTGTAACAGATAGTTGCTATCTGTTATAAACTGAATGCCAATCTTTTGCGATTCAGATTCACTGATTTCAATAACCCCCAATCGTTGCAGTAGGCCTAGAGACGCCGTAAGCTTAGGAATTGAATATTGAACTCTTTTGGCAACAGCATTTATATCTACAGGCTTTGCCTGATCCATTTCGCTGCCGGTTGCAAGCTCAAGTTCGTCGCATAACGCATCGTACGTTTTTTGCAGTAAACTGTATTCCGGGTATGATTTTTCAATTCTCTCTTTCAGATAGTTCACATCACTATCCTTGAATAAGAGAACGGGATAGCTGGCCTCACCATCTCTTCCCGCCCTGCCTGCTTCCTGATAATATGCTTCCAGAGAAAATGGCATAAAATGGTGCACCACATATCTACAGTCTGACTTGTCAATGCCCATACCGAATGCATTTGTTGCTGTAACAAGTGGAATCTCACCGGATACCCATTTTCTTTGTACTGCCTCCCTCTCTTTTGGCTCCAATCCGGCATGATATGCATTCGCCAAAACACCTTTAGTGCTGAAATATCCTGCAAAATCCTCGCAATCCCTTCTCGTAGAACAGTAGAGTATTCCACTGCCTAGTTTTGCTGCTTTTAATACAGTTTTCGATGTGTCGCTCTTTTTCTTATCTGTTTTTCTCACCCACCAAATTAGGTTTTCGCGCTTGAATCCGCTCGTTATCACCTCCGGATTCTTAAAATTCAGTGATTGAAGAAGGTCTTCGCGGACTTCAGGAGTGGCAGTTGCCGTAAGTGCCAGCCAACGAACACTTCTGCTCAGGCTACTCAATTCATCGCGAATATTTCGGTACGAAGGCCTGAAATCATGCCCCCACTCAGAAATACAGTGTGCTTCATCAACGGCAACCATGCTTATGTTCAGGTTAGGCAGCTCTACCCTCCAAAGATTTGTTGAGAGCCTTTCCGGGGCTATATAGAGCAGTTTATACATTCCGTTGCGGGCATTTACAAGCCGCTGTTCCGCTTCACGGGATGATAGTGTACTGTTGATGAAAGCCGACCGAATTCCAATTGCCAGGAGCTGCTCAACCTGATCTTGCATCAGTGCTACCAACGGAGAGATCACAACCGTTAATCCATCAAATAGCAGCGCCGGAACCTGGTAACAAAGGGATTTTCCACCACCCGTAGGGAAAAGAACCAGTGTTTCATTGCCATCAAGTATCGATTGGATGGCTCTTTGCTGCCCTTTCCTGAATGAATCATACCCCCAGTATTTTTGCAGCACCTCTTTCGCTTTACTGAGGGATGGTTCCGGCATAAACGCTACGTATTTATATTCTGGTTATTACCTAAAAGCTGATTGCCACTCCGAGCTTAAAGTATAAAAGATTGGTTTCTGATCGGCTCACATCATAAAAAACTTCACCGGTCTGTGTATTCACATTAATCGATCCCTCCTGAAGATATTCTGCCTCTCTGCCAAACATGTATCGGCTTGCAAGGGTTAAGTACACACCTGAGGGGGAAATCTCATCCGGTTCACGTTGTGTTGACCGGTCTCTGTATAGCTGAAATTGTACCCCGGCTCCAAAACCATAGCTAAGCGTTGTATCTTCAAAGTTGGTATCTCTAAGCCTCTCTTCACCACTAAATGAGCCTCTGTCTCTCAGCACTGTTTCGGTAAAAAAGTAGTTGAACCCAAGCAACCCTTCAATATATGGACGCACAGTTGTTGGCGGTGGAATCGCCCTCACAAAAAGGCCGCCGTGCAAAAGATTGTAGCTGTTTTCTACTTCAACACGTAAATCTGGAATAGTTGTACTCAGTGGTGCATCCCTCACATCACGTCCAAAATTCATAAATCCAAACTCAAGGCCAAGCATAAATGGAGTATTACCAAAGCGGTAGCCTCCCATCACATTAAAGCCCCAGCCAAGTTTATCCAATTGATCGCTGAACTCGCCCTGTGGCACTCCTAAATCGAACTCAATACCAACCTGAAGTTCTTGTGATTGTACTTTATTAGAATATCCAGAGAAGAGAATTAATAAAATTAATAATGAACAGGTTGTCAGTTTTTTCATAAAGTTTGGGCTAGAGGTTATAAAAAAAAGGCTTTGATACTTGCATCAAAGCCTTTTTTAAATTTATAGAGTTATAGTTTATAATCAAACAATTCAGGCCAACATCAGAAAATTGCTTTTATATAATCTCTTCGCATAGCTGCTATGGATGAAATACTGATTCCAACCGGGCAAACAGCTTCACATTCAGCATAATTTGAACAATCACCGAAACCTTCTTTTGCCATTTGATCAACCATGGCAACCGTTCGCTTATCACGCTCGGGCTGTCCCTGAGGTAAGCTATTAAGGTGAGCAATTTTAGCGCCAGTAAAGAGTGCTGCCGAAGAATTTGGGCAGGCAGCCACACAGCCACCGCAACCAATACAGGTAGCATAGTCAAATGCTTCATTGGAAGTATCCTGCGGCACAGGAATAAGGTTCGCTTCCGGAGCTGCGCCGGTTTTCACTGAGATATAACCACCCGCTTCGATAATTCTGTCGAATGCGGAACGGTCAACCACAAGGTCTTTGATAATCGGGAAGGCAGCCGCTCGTGGAGGCTCAATTACGATGGTATCACCGTCGTTGTATGTTCGCATGTGGAGCTGACATGCCGCAGTCTTATGCTTTGGCCCGTGTGCACGGCCATTGATTACCATATTGCAAGAGCCACAAATGCCTTCGCGGCAATCGTAGTCGAACTCAACAGGATCTTTTCCTTCTTTAATTAAATTTTCGTTTAGCACATCCAGCATTTCCAGAAACGACATATGCTCACTTACGCCATCAAGCTTGTAGTCTTCGAATTTTCCGGGTGTTTCTGTGTTTTTTTGGCGCCAAACTTTAAGGTTTATTGTCATCAAACTCATAAAAATGTCCTGTTATTTATAGCTTCTTTGTTTCAATTCAACAAACTCGAACTCGAGTTTCTCTTTATGGAGCTTGGTTTCGAGCTTACCATTTACTCCAAGGAACTCGTATGCAGAAACAAATGCATACTCTTTATCATTTCTGAGGGCTTCGCCTTCTTCGGTTTGATATTCATCACGAAGGTGGCAGCCACAAGATTCGCCTCTGTCGAGGGCGTCGATTGCCATTAGTTCAGCCAGCTCAAAGTAATCAGCCACGCGATAAGCAAACTCAAGATATTTGTTGTAGTAGTTTGCGTCACCCGGCACATTTACGTTTTCCCAGAACTCATCACGAAGTGCCCTGATCTCTTCGATTGCAGATTCCAGGCCTTCTTTGCTTCGGGAAATACCAACTTTATCCCACATGATCTTACCAAGTTCTCTGTGGAATTCAATCACCGTTTTGTTGCCTTTAACAGCAAGCAGTTTATCCATGATTTTCTTGGAGCTGTCCTCAGCCTCAGCAAATGCTTCATGCTCCGTGTTCACTTTCGGCAGGTCAACATCAGCAATGTAATTACCAACGGTATAAGGCACGATGAAGTATCCATCCGAGAGCCCCTGCATCAGTGCGCTGGCACCAAGCCTGTTTGCTCCATGATCAGAGAAGTTTGCCTCACCTGCTACAAACAAGCCTGGGATGTTGCTCATCAGGTTGTAATCCACCCAAAGGCCACCCATAGTGTAGTGCACTGCCGGGAAAATACGCATCGGCATTTCGTATGGATTGTCATCAGTGATGTTTTGATACATGTCGAAAAGGTTGCCGTATTTGGCTTCTATCACCTCTTTACTGTCGCGCTTAATTGCATCCCTGAAATCGAGATAAACAGCCAGGCCGGTATCACCTACACCAAGGCCTTCATCACACACCATTTTAGCACTTCGTGATGCAACGTCCCGCGGCACAAGGTTTCCAAAACTTGGATATCGCTCTTCGAGATAGTAGTAACGGTCTTCCTCGGGAATATCATTTGGATGGCGTTTCTCATCCTTATTTCTTGGCACCCAAACACGCCCATCATTCCTCAAACTTTCACTCATCAGAGTCAGTTTCGACTGATAATCACCCGAAACCGGAATACAGGTTGGGTGAATTTGCACGAAGCACGGGTTCGCAAATACTGCCCCACGCTTGTGACATCTCCACGCCGCCGTAGCGTTCGAGTTTTTCGCATTTGTTGAAAGATAAAAAACGTTTCCGTAACCACCCGTACAGAGTATAACTGCATCTGCTTCAAACCTGTGAACGGTTCCTTTAACAAGGTCTCGGGTGATGATACCACGCGCTTTGCCATCCACAAGAACCAGGTCGAGCATTTCATGGCGGTTGTACATTTTTACACGGCCTGAATGAACTTCCTTCATCATGGCCTGGTACGCACCAAGTAGAAGCTGCTGGCCTGTTTGCCCGCGCGAATAGAACGTTCGGGACACCTGCGCACCACCAAAAGAGCGGTTGTCGAGCAAGCCACCATACTCACGCCCAAAAGGCACGCCCTGTGCTACAGCCTGGTCAATAATGTAGTTCGATACTTCTGCAAGCCGGTAAACATTGGCTTCGCGGCTTCTGTAATCACCACCTTTAATGGTGTCGTAAAACAGGCGCCAAACACTGTCACCATCGTTTTGATAATTTTTTGCCGCATTGATTCCACCCTGCGCAGCGATACTGTGAGCTCTTCTGGGTGAATCAAGAATACTGAATACTTCAACGCTGTATCCCAATTCTGACAAACTTGCAGCTGCTGATGCACCAGCTAATCCTGTACCAACAACAATTACCTTATGCTTTCTCTTGTTGTTTGGTGAAAGAAGGTGAATATCGTTTCTGTGCTTTGTCCACTTTTCAGCTAATGGTCCTGAAGGTATTTTAGGATCTAATTTCATAATCTTTCTTTTGATCTGTTAAAACTTAATTACAATGGATTAGCGCTGCATCACAGCCGCCGCCAAAGTAGATATAAAGCGGGATAAACAAGAAACCAACCGCTAAAAGTACTGCTACAACAACTCCAATGGTATAAATAGTTGCTGATGCTTTTTTACTGCGCAATGTGAGTGATGTGAATGCACTCCAGATACCGTGGCCAAGATGGGCTCCAAGCAGAATCATTACTATGGTATATCCAAACGCATAGATGGGATTTTGGAAAGTATCAAGTACCAGTGTCTTCACATCGTGTGTTTCACGGCCATCAATTAATACCGTATCCATATCACCAAGTGCGAAGGTGTTGATATGAGCTACCACAAAAATGAGAAGAACAACGCCCGTAAACGCCATGCTTCGTGAGCTTAAACCCTGACGGCTTGGGCCGCCTTTGCTGCTGTAAACCTTATACTGCTGTGGCCGTGCTTTTCTCTTGTTAATCCAGATTGATATACCAATGTATGCGTGAATCACAAAAATCAACAACAATCCTATACGAGCTACCCAAAGCAGGGGGCCAAGATCATGTAAAAATTGTGAATAACTATTCATGGCATCCGGCTCGCCAAAAATGGCAAGGTTGCCGGCAAGGTGGAAAATGATAAAAAAGACGAGCAAAAATCCGGTTAAACCCGTTAATACTTTTCGGCCAACCTGAGACTGAAACGCTTCAATAAGTGATGGCATAGTTTCTTACTATTATGTGAGCTGTTATGGGGGTAAAAAACAGGGTAGTTTTTTTTGAGTTCCCTTTAATTATTAGACTAATAAATTCGTCTCTTTTGGCATAAAAGGCAAGATAAATAAGCATTAAGAGGCTGCTTTACCCTTATTAAGAAAAGGTCTAAATTGCTCTCAAATTCAACTTTCTATAATTCACTACCGTGTTTACAGTTACTGAGATTTACCGGTCTGATTACAGAGTTAAAGGCTCAAAGTTTCTTGGGTTTTTGTGCCCGGTAAGCACCCAAACTGATGTGGAAAAATCTCTTGAAGGCGTAAAAAATGAGCACCCAACCGCCACACACCACTGCTATGCTTACATTATTAACCCAAACGAGCCCGAAGAGTTTGCTAACGATGATGGCGAACCAGGAGGCACGGCCGGGCTGCCCATATTAAACACTCTTCGTTCATTTAATTTGGTGAATGTGCTGTTTATTTCGGTGAGGTACTATGGCGGAACCAAGCTGGGCAAAGCCGGGTTGATTGAGGCTTATGGAACCAACGCGAAAGAAGCGATCGACCCGGCAAACCTCAAAAAAGTAGAACTCATACAAACCTACAGGTTCAATTACGATTACCAGCTGCAAAGCTACATCGACAAACTAAAAAGCAGTTTTACACTGATTGAACTTGAAGCGGATTATATGGCTACAATCACACTGAAAATTGGCTGCAAAACGTCAGATGCTTCCAACTTTGAAAATGCCGTAATACCATTCCGGCATCTTTTGAATGAGTTCTCCATCGAAGAAAAAACGTTTTATACAGTAGATTAACCTGATAAACACACTTAAGCTTAGTACCTTTCACCAAAAATTTCATCCATGAAGATTTACACAAAAAAAGGCGATAAAGGCCACACTTCTCTCTTTGGCGGCACAAAAATCGAAAAAAATCACAACCGTCTGCACGCGTATGGCACAGTTGACGAACTCAACTCTGTACTTGGCGTGGTATTAACACACACTGTGAGCAGTATTGGCAAAGAGATTTTGAATGAAATACAGAATCAGCTGTTTACACTTGGAGCTGATCTCGCTACCCCACTTTCCAAAGAGGATAAAGTTGAACGCATTGGCAACAGCCACATCGAAAGGCTTGAAGGCTGGATCGACACTCTCGATGAGAAGCTTCCGCCATTAACAGCGTTTATTTTACCGGGGGGCACTCCTGCTGCGGCAGAGCTCCATCACGCCAGAACAGTGTGCAGGCGGGCTGAACGCTTCACAGTTGAAACAAAAACCACAGATGATGTAAACGATGCTGCCATAATCTATCTCAACCGCCTTTCAGACCTTCTTTTTGTGATGGCACGTTTCGAAAACCAGGTAAGCGGCGTGGCAGATACCAAATGGGAAAGCAGGAAATAATTTTACTACATCAAAAAAGCTACACTTAGAAGAAGCAAAACTAACCAAAAGAAATTTCTATGTCTTTAATGATATCAGTCTCGGGGATTCGCGGAATATTCGGGCCGCACCTAAACCCCGAAAACCTTGTTACATTCACAGCCGCTTACGGAATCTGGCTTGATGGGGGCACCGTAGTTGTTGGGCGCGATTCCCGGGTTACGGGCCAGATTTGCGAAGATATTGTCTGCGCAACCTTGCAGAGTGTTGGGTGTGATGTAATAAAAGTGGGTATTGCCCCCACCCCAACTGTTGCGATGGGCGTATTGAAAAATAAGGCTGCCGGCGGCATCATTCTGACTGCAAGCCACAACCCCGCTCAGTGGAACGCCCTGAAATTGCTGAATAGCAAAAGTGAATTCCTGGATGCAGAGCAGGGACGCGAAGTTCTTGATATCGCAGAGAAAGGTACCTTTTCATACAAAATGTTTGATGAGATTGGGAGCATTTCAACCGATGAAAGCGCGATAGATTATCACATCGATAAGATACTTGAACTTCCTTATATAGATGCTGAAACCATCAAACAGAAGAAATTCACTGTTGCTGTAGATGCCGTTAACGGAGCCGGTTCCATAGCCCTGCCAAAGCTACTCGAAAAGCTTGGCGTAAAGGTGCACAAGCTTCACTGCGAGCCGAATGGGATTTTTCCACATAACCCCGAACCACTGCCGGAGCACCTTACAGAGATCTGTGATTTTATCAAAAAAAATCCGTGTGACCTCGGAATTGTAACAGATCCCGATGCCGACCGCCTCGCACTGGTTGATGAGAATGGGCGCCTTTTTGGCGAAGAGTACACCCAGGTAGCCGCTTTTGATTTTATGCTTGGCAAAACCCCCGGCGATACGGCTACTAATCTATCCTCATCACGCGCCGCAGATGATATCTCAAAAAAATATGGCAAAACCTGCCACAGAGCTGCTGTAGGTGAAATTAATGTGGTAAAAGTGATGCAGGCGAAAGGCGCCGTGATTAGCGGTGAAGGAAATGGGGGGGTGATTAATCCCGATCTGCACCCCGGCCGCGATGCGCTTGTCGGCACGGCGATGATACTGCAGCATCTGGCAGAACTTAATGTGAAAGCATCAGATTACCGTGATACTCTGCCCGATTATGAGATGAGCAAACAGAAAATTGAACTCAGCAAACTTGGCACCGATGCAGATGCCCTGCTCGAGAAAGTAGAACAGCAGTACATCGAACAAAACCCAAACACTACAGATGGTGTAAAGATTGATTTTGAAGACGGATGGGTGCACTTTAGAAAATCGAACACCGAGCCAATTGTGCGGGTGTACAGTGAAGCAAAAACTGCTGATGAGGCAAAAACACTTGCCGATAACCTCATTGCCTCCATCATATAATTGTTGGGCTTTGGTGTAGTTACTTTAGTATTTTCAGGCAAATCAAATAATTATTAAATCATTTACATGATCCGATCGATGACAGGTTTTGGGCGGGGTGAAGCCTCCTCAAACGGATTCCAGGTTACAGTAGAAGTAAAAACACTGAACAGCCGCTATCTTGATATTTCGTCAAGAATGCCTCAAATCATCCAGCAGCACGAGTTCAGCATCAAAGAAATTGTTCAAAAAAAACTCTCGCGCGGGAAAGTACACCTGATTGTAAATGTTGAGAATACGGAAAAATCCGGCGTTGATGTAACCTACAACGAAGAACTGGTTAAAGCGTATGGCATGATGCTTGATAACATCAGATCAATAGCCAATATAGAACAGCCTGTACAAATTCAGGATATTCTGCATTTTGATGGAATCTTTAAATCGAAAGAAGAGGATGAGGATGAAATCGAAGAGATCTGGAATTGCACGGCTAAAGCGATCGATTTAGCGCTTGATAACCTGAATGAGATGAGAAATCAGGAAGGTGAAGAGCTGAAAAATGATCTAGCTAACCAGATTAACGGAATTGCCGAGATTGTGAAAGAGGTGGAAAAACTATCTGAGAACAGAGTGCCTGAAGTTCGAGAAAAATTACAGGCCAGAATCAAAAATCTGTTATCTGATGATCAGATGGACCCCGAACGGCTTGAGCTTGAGATTGCACTGATTGCCGATAAAATGGATATTAATGAAGAGATTATACGGCTGAATTCC
The DNA here is from genome assembly GCA_007134085.1 of Balneolaceae bacterium. Classification (GTDB taxonomy): domain Bacteria; phylum Bacteroidota; class Rhodothermia; order Balneolales; family Balneolaceae; genus Rhodohalobacter. The sequence continues at coordinate 1,478 of SLLL01000184.1, read as the reverse complement.
CACCTGAAGTTCTTCCTTGAAGCATTCAGCAGTGATACACCTGTGGGAAGAAGGCTTAACTTTTTGTCGCAAGAGATAAACCGGGAACTAAATACCATCGGCTCAAAAGCAAATGATTCTACCATATCCCAACATATAGTGCTTGGGAAAGAGAAGCTGGAACAGATTCGGGAGCAGGTTCAAAACGTTGAGTAAAAAGGGCAAAATAGTAATTCTTGCCTCACCAAGTGGCGGCGGCAAAACCACCATGACGAAACGGCTTCTTCGTGATTTTTCGCTGCTGAAGTTTTCTGTGAGTGCCACCACCCGTCCGCCAAGAATTGGAGAGGAAAATGGCGTTCACTACCACTTTCTCTCCGTTGATGAATTCCGAAAAAAAATCGATGCTAACGCATTTCTTGAGTGGGAGGAATTTTATAATGGAACCTTGTATGGCACCCTCCGCGAGAGCGTTGAATATGAGCTAAAAAAAGGATATTTTATTTTGCTTGACGTTGATGTACTGGGAGCGCTAAATGTGAAGAAAATTTATGGAGATGAGGCACTCACTCTGTTTATCTCCCCGCCATCAATTGATACTCTGAAAAACCGTTTAATCGCCCGTGGAACTGAAGATGATGATTCACTGAGGGTGCGATTAAGCAGGGCAGTTGAAGAGATTGATTTTGCAAGCAGGTTCGACGAAGTAGTGATTAACGACGACCTTGAAACTGCCTACAAAAAGATTAAACAGATTGTTAAAACATTTATTAATAACTAAGTACCATGCCGATTAAAACACTTGATGTTGAAGATTTTGGGCCAGAGGCAACAAACAAATACGAAAAAATTGTAATTCTTTCGAAAAGAGCCCGTCAGATTGCAGCCCAGGAAAAACTCGAACTCGACGAAAAACTGAAGTACTTCGAAGGGTTTGAAGATGAAGATGAATTTACCTTCAACGAAGAACAAGAGCAGATTTCTAAAGCATTTGAGAAGCTTCCACATGCAACACGCAGAGCTGTTGATGAGATGCTTGACGAGAAAGTGACCTTTCGATATCCCAAAACAGAACTTTAATTATGTTTGCCGGTAAACGCATTTTATTAGGCGTTACCGGTGGTATAGCTGCTTACAAAGCAGTTTACCTGCTCAGAGAGTTTCAAAAATCCGGTGCTGAAATCAGGGTAATTATGACCCCTTCCGCAACCCGCTTTGTCGGCACCGAGACCTTTTCAGCACTTAGCCGCCACGAAGTTGCCGTTGATGTATTCAACGATAACAAGCCCGACACAAGTTGGGCCAAGCACATACACTGGGGCGAGTGGGCCGATCTTTTTGTGATTGCACCATGCACCGCAAACACGCTGGCAAAAATTGTTCACGGGCAATCAGACAATATGCTCACCTCAACTGTACTTGCTGCTCGCTGCCCTATCCTTATCTGCCCCACCATGGATGGCGAAATGTACGAAAGCCCTGCGGTATCAAAAAACCTG
>SLLL01000255.1 GCA_007134085.1 Balneolaceae bacterium | reverse complement strand
GTTAAGGTCGTCTTGCCGTGATCCACGTGGCCAATCGTGCCTACGTTAACATGTGGCTTGGTACGTTGAAATGTCTCTTTTGCCATGGTTAGTTTCGTTAAATATTATGCTTGTTGTTCTATAATTTCTAATGCTTTAGAATCAGGCACCGCTACATACTCAGAGAATTCCATTGAGTAGGCTGCGCGGCCCTGTGTAAGAGATCTCAGGTCAGTTGAATAACCAAACATCTCTGAAAGAGGTACTTTACATTTCACAACAGCACCTTCCGGGTTGTTATCCATTTTCTGGATTATTCCTCTTCTTCCGTTGAGGTCACCAATTACATCACCCATATACTCTTCAGGTGTGGTTACTTCAACAGCCATTACCGGTTCAAGTAGTTGTGGCCCAGCTTTTTTTGCTGAATTTCTGAATGCTAAACGCGCTGCAAGTTCAAAACTGAATGCATCGGAGTCAACATCGTGGTATGACCCGTCAAACAGGCGAACACCAATGTTTTGTGCCGCATAATTTGCCTGGATTCCATTTTTCAGTGCTTCACGGAATCCCTTCTCAACAGAAGGGATATATTCTCTTGGGATGTTACCACCCACAATTTCATTTACAAACTTGAAGCCTTCGCTTAGTGTTACCTTTTTATCATCATCGGCATATTGCTCAAAGTGACTGATTGGGCCAATTTCAAACGCAATGTCGGCAAATTTACCACGGCCTCCAGTCTGCTTTTTGTACACTTCACGATGCTCAAATGGGCGTGTAATTGTTTCTCTGTAAGATACCTGTGGCTGGCCAACATTAGCCTCTACCTTAAATTCACGCTTTAAACGATCTACAATAATTTCAAGGTGAAGCTCACCCATACCAGCAATCGTAGTCTGCCCTGTTTCATCATCGGTGGTTACCTTAAATGTCGGGTCTTCTTCAGCAAGTTTTACAAGGCCAGTAGTAAGTTTTTCTGCATCAGCTTTAGATTTAGGCTCAACAGCAAGTTTAATTACTGGCTCAGGGAATGTAATTTTCTCGAGCAAGATCGGACTATCAACTGAGCAGAATGTATCACCGGTGCTAACTTTCTTAACACCAACAGCTGCCGCAATATCACCTGCACGTACTAAATCGATATCTTTTTTGTCGTTCGCGTGCATCTCAAGCAGGCGGCCAATTCTTTCACGATCGCCGGTTGCTGAGTTAAGAATGTACGACCCCTTCTCAAGTGTACCGGAATAAACGCGGAAGAAAGTAAGTTTACCTACGTATGGATCAGTCATGATCTTGAAAGCAAGCGCTGCAAATGGTTCATTAACATCTGCGGTGCGTGTCATTTTCACACTTTCATCATTAGGGTCTGTACCCGAGACAGCCTCAACATCGAGCGGGCTCGGCAAGTATTCAATTACTTTATCGAGCAGAATTTGCACGCCTTTGTTCTTCAGTGCGGTTCCACAAAGGACCGGGGTAATATCTCTAGCAAGAGTTGCTTTTCTAACGGCAGCACTAATCTCTTCTTCTGAGATTTCCTCTTCCATCAGGTATTTCTCCATCAACTCATCATCATGATCAGCGATATTTTCGAGCATGATTTTTCGGTACTCGTCTGCTTTCTCTTTAAGATCTTCAGGAATATCAATTACATCATACTTGGCACCGAGTGATTCCTCATCCCAAATAATTCCATGCATATTAATAAGGTCAACAACACCTTTAAAATTCTCTTCTGCACCAATTGGAATCTGAATTGGAATAGGATTAGCATTCAGCTTATCGCGCATCTGGTTAATTACATTGTAAAAGTCTGCACCTGTACGGTCCATCTTATTTACAAAAGCCATGCGGGGCACTTTATACTTGTTAGCCTGGCGCCATACTGTTTCAGACTGTGGCTGAACCGCACCTACAGAACAAAACACACCGATTGCACCATCAAGCACACGAAGTGAACGCTCTACTTCTACAGTAAAATCAACGTGGCCGGGTGTATCAATAATGTTAATTCGGTGATTCTTCCAGATACAGTGAGTAGCAGCAGACTGAATAGTAATTCCACGCTCCTGCTCCTGCTCCATCCAGTCCATGGTTGCTGCACCATCATGCACTTCGCCCATTCTGTGGCTTCGGCCGGTGTAGAAAAGAATCCGCTCACTTACCGTAGTTTTACCGGCATCAATGTGAGCCATAATACCGATATTTCGCGTTCTGCGTATGCGGTCTATAATTTTAGGATCTGTTTTTGTCGTAACGTCGGACATTTTTTTTGTGTATAAACTGATTTAAAGTAGTTGTAAGGATCTTAGAACCTGAAGTGTGCAAATGCTTTGTTCGCTTCAGCCATTCTGTGTGTTTCGTCCTTTTTACGGACAGCACCGCCTTCATTTTTCGAGGCGTCGATCAATTCTCTTCCAAGGCGAATAGCCATGGATTTATCATTTCTTTGTCTTGAAGCACGGATAATCCATCTCATGCCAAGTGCAGTGCCGCGGTCTGTTCTAACTTCAACCGGCACCTGGTAAGTTGCACCACCTACCCTACGGCTCCTAACCTCAACAACAGGAGTTGCATTATTCATGGCTGTCTTGAATACTTCTAAAGGCGGTTCGCCTGTTTTCTCTTCGATCATTTCGAATGCCTGATATAAAATCTTTCTGGCAACGCCCTTTTTACCGTCCCGCATTAAATTGTTCACGAAACGCGTAACAAGTTTATCGTGAAAAATGGGATCCGGTTGTACTTCTCTTTTTTCTGCTTTTCTTCTTCGCATTGTATATAAAGGTTAAAAAATGATGGTTACCCTTTCGGCTTCTTGGTTCCGTAGTGGCTTCTGCCTTGTTTGCGATCTTCAACACCGGCAGTATCCAGCGTGCCTCTTACGATGTGATATCGAACACCCGGCAAATCCTTCACACGGCCACCTCTAATAAGAACAATGCTGTGCTCTTGAAGGTTATGGCCCTCTCCGGGAATATATGCAGTAACTTCAATGCCATTTGTTAAGCGAACCCTTGCAACTTTTCTAAGCGCAGAGTTTGGCTTCTTTGGCGTAGTTGTATAAACTCTTGTGCAAACGCCTCTTCTTTGAGGACAGCTCTGTAAAGCAGGTGCAGTTGTTTTACTGACTTTGCTTTTTCTACCTTTGCGAATTAATTGTTGTATTGTTGGCACGGATGTATAATTTAAATTTCGTGATATCAATAGCTCGATAAGATAAGTATATTGAATAAATAATTGCAATATTTTTATACCAATTTTATTCATTAGTACTCAATATTATTGAATAACACACTAAAAGGCTGGTTTTACCTTTAAGCTATCTATATTTTATCATATAAATGATATAGATCAATATATCAATATGAAGTTGACTGACCTTTCAAACTTAAGCACCAAGAGGCTGCAGGCGTTGCAGAAATCGGGTATTTATACCGTTGATGGCCTGCTTTTGCTTTTTCCGCGCAGATATATAGATAAGTCGAATGTGCTGCCTATATCCATGGCCAGAGAAAACTCAGGGACTGTAACTGTGATAGGTAAGGTAGTATCGAAGCAGGTTATAGGATTTAAGCAAAAAAAACGGCTCGAGGTTATTGTGCGGGACAGCAGCGGTTCCCTGAAAGCTGTATTCTTTAAGGGATGGCGATATTTCATCACACAATTCTCAGAAGGCAACTGGGTAGCTCTTTATGGCTCTATAAAGAGATATGGCAACTATTTTAATATGGCTCACCCGGAAGTTGACAATATTTCCAGTCCTGAGGATGTGAAAAAGTTTGAAGATCTAATCCCGATCTATCCAAGCAATCAGCATTTCAGTAAGGCTTATATCTCCAACCCGATTCTGAAAAGCTGGATTGTGCAGATTCTTTCCCAAAAAAATATCAAAGAATTTCTTCCTCAATCCGTCCTGAGCAGGCATAAATTCCCCGAGCGACAGAAAGCTTTTCACATTATACATCAACCCGCATCACAAAAAGATGCCGAACTGGCGCTCGAGCGTTTTAAATATGAAGAGTTTTTGCTCTTTGAACTAAGCATGGCCAGCATAAAAAAGCTGCGAATTGAGAAGAGTAGCGGTAATGTGATGAAACCGGGAAAGCTTACAACAGCTTTTTTCAATAAAGTACTGCCGTTCACTTTAACCGATGGCCAGAAAGTTGCACTGTCTGATATCCGTTCAGATTTAGAATCGGGCTATCAAATGAACCGGCTTATTCAAGGCGATGTGGGTGCGGGAAAAACGGTGGTTGCCATCGGCGCAATGCTTATGGCCGTTGATAATGGCATGCAGGCTGCACTGATGGCTCCAACTGAAATTCTTGCTGAGCAGCACCATCAAACCATCAAACAGTACATAGAGCCTTTGAGTTTGAATTTCAGGCTGCTAACCGGCGGGCAAAAAACAGCACTGCGCCGGGATATCCTCACAGATATTGAAGGAGGCAATTGCAATATTGTGGTTGGTACACATGCTATTTTTCAGGAAAAAGTACGCTTTAACCGGCTGGGGCTTGCCGTTATTGATGAACAACACCGCTTTGGCGTAAAGCAGCGGAATGATGTTCTTACAAAAGGCGATAATCCCCACCTGTTGGTAATGTCGGCAACACCTATTCCCCGTTCGCTGGCCATGTCTATTTATAGTGATCTCGACATTTCTATCATCAAGGGGCTGCCATCCGGACGTAAGCCTATCCGCACTGCGGTTCGTACGGAAAAAGACCGCCAGAATGTGTACGCATTTCTTGAACAAAGCGTCAAAAATGGTGATCAGGCGTATGTTGTTTTTCCGCTGATTGAGGAATCTGAAGTGATGGATTTAAAAGATGCCACCATGGGCTTTGAGAAACTTAAACAGCGTTTCCCTGAATTCTCTATCGCACTTTTGCATGGGCGTATGAAATCGGAAGAGAAAGATGCCATTATGAAACGGTTTGTTGATGGCGACACTCAAATTTTAGTCTCAACCACCGTTATTGAAGTTGGCGTTGATGTACCCAATGCCTCCATCATGATTATTGAGCACGCAGAACGCTTTGGGCTTTCGCAGCTGCACCAGCTTCGCGGCAGAATTGGGCGGGGCGGCAAACAGAGTTATTGCATTTTGATGCCGGATGTAAAACTCACCAAATCGGGCAGAATCCGCCTCAAAAAAATGGTAGATACTAATGATGGTTTCGAAATTGCCGAAACCGACCTTAAACTTCGCGGCCCAGGTGATTTTCTTGGCACCAAACAGAGTGGCCTGCCAGAGTTCAGGTTCGCAGATATTGTAGAAGACAGACTACTGCTCGAACAATCCAAAAACGACGCCTGGAATATCATTAAAAAAGACCCGGAATTAGAACTACCCAAGCACAAGGAATTGAAAGAAGTCTTCGAACCCTATTTTAAAGAGAGATCTGAGTTTTTTGGTGTAGGTTAGAGAAGTTTGAATTGTGATTTTTGAACAATCATCAATTTCAAACGACTATCAACTGTAAATTGCCTTTTGTCAATTTTCCCACCTCTAAAAATCATGAGCTTGGAATTTAGTGCTTGGTGCTTGGTGCTTGGTGCTTGGTGCTTGGTGCTTGG
>SLLL01000022.1 GCA_007134085.1 Balneolaceae bacterium | reverse complement strand
CCCGAAAAACATGCCATGTTTTAACTCCGGCTCAAACAAGAATTGCCACGGAAGCACGGATTTTCAGTGGCAAATATTTTCAACTACCCGGCTGCAATCATGCCCAACATGCGCTGGGCTCTTGTGGCTTGCTGGCTGTTGGGATAATCAACAAGGATGGTTTCCAAATGCTGTATGGCTCTCTGGTTGTTTTCAGCTTCCATGTATGCTTGAGCAGCCTGGAATAGATGATTTGGCGTTGTAGAACTGTTAACATCCCAGTTTGCTGCCCGCTCGAACGTTCTTGCGGCCTCTTCATATCTGCCGAGTTCCATCAAAATATTGGCTTGCATTGCGATTGGTGCCACACCAAGAATTCCACGGGGAGGGGAGAAACGCTCTATAAATGCAAGTGCCTCATCATAATTACCAAGTTCAAACTCAGCTATTGCAGCGTAGTAGTTAGCAAGGTTGCCAGAACTTGTGCGCCCATAATTTCGAGCAATTTGTACAAAACCAAGGGTAAACTCTTCATCATCACCGTATAGCGCGCCTTCAATATCACCCCGCATTAACGCTTGCTCAGCAATACCGAGTAAAACTTCAGCTTCCTGCGACTGTTGGTTGGAGTAAAATACATAGCCAATGACCAGCCCGATAGCAAGAATAATACCGAGTCCGCCGCCAATTACGGCAGCTTTATTCTGATTGTAGAAGTACACGAACCTTGAGGAATATTCAATTAGAATATCCTGTTCAAGATCTTCTTTCGATAATTTTTTACTCATATAAAGGGGTTCTAACGCTTATTCAGTGTGATATATACAATTCTTTTACAGAACAGTAAAGTTAAAATTAGTTTGTGTTATAACCAAGAAAAAAGGGGATTGTGATGGGGGCAATTTTTAAGTGTTTATACCTTTTTCTGAATAAAATTTTGTTTTTAATTGCCACTGAAACACAGAATTACACGGAAGAAATAGTTACCCCACCGGTTCTGAAATTTCGAGAACGCCGTTATGCAGGGTGTAGCGTGTATCGCATTTTGCAGCGATCTCTTCTTCGTGGGTTATCAGCACAATGGCTACATTTTCAAGCTCTCTGAGCTGAAGAAGCAGTGACAAAATAGTATCGGTATTATTTTCGTCCAGATTACCGGTAGGTTCATCTGCGAGAATGATTGAGGGATTATTGGTTAGTGCCCGCGCCATACTTACCCGCTGTTGTTCACCACCGGAAAGTTGAGAGGAGCGGTGATGCAGCCTCTCCTGCATGCCGAACCGTTCAAGAAGTTCAGATGCTCTCTTCTCCGCAATTGAAAACTTTACATCTTTGATTAGTGCCGGCATCATTACATTTTCAAGAGCCGTGAACTCCGGTAATAAATGATGAAACTGAAATACAAACCCTACGTTTTCATTTCGCAGCTCTGCAAGCCTGTCCGGTTTATGGCTGTAGATCGATTCACCATGCCAGAACACATCGCCCGAGGTTGGTTTATCGAGTCCGCCAAGAATATGAAGCAGGGTACTTTTCCCACTGCCGCTTGAGCCTACTATGGAGGCAATTTCCGCTTGTTTCACCTCAAGGTTTACACCCTGCAGGATTTTTAGTTCACCATCACCGGCTTCCGATTTGAAGTTTTTGGTAACATCAGCACAGCGAAGAATTGTCTCTTTTTTCATCTGATCACTTTTTGTTTTGAAATTCAGGGTAGATGATGGACTCGATAGAGGTACAGGTCCCACGTTCAGTTTCTATATCAACAATAACACCGCACAACTGGTTGTCTTTATCTGCAATGGAGTAGCGTTGAGGTGTACCCAGCGTAAACCGGTTGATGGAGGTTTTCTTGTTCATCCCGATAACGGAATCGAAAGGGCCGGTCATACCGGCATCGGTAATATAACCTGTTCCTTTTGGAAAAATTCGCGCATCGCCGGTGGGAATGTGGGTGTGCGTGCCTACAATGGCAGATACTTTTCCATCCGTATGCCATGCGTATGCAATTTTTTCGGCTGTTGCTTCGGCATGAAAATCAACAAAAATGAGATTTGTCTCTTCCCGTATTTTTTCCAGAGCCCAGTCGGATGTTGAAAATGGGTCATCAATCTGCTGCATAAACGTGCGCCCTTGCAAATTGAGAACAGCAATTTTTTCACTCCGATTTTTAATGGGATATACACCATATCCGTACCCGGCATTACCTTTCGGATAGTTGAGGGGCCTTAACAGGCGTTCATCGGTTTTCATATACCCAAATATTTTCCACTTATCGAAAGAGTGGTTACCACCGGTGATTACATCAACCTCGAGTTTGTACAGTCGTTTTACAATTTCCTGATTAATTCCACGGCCTTCATGCGAATTTTCGCCATTGGCAACTATAAAATCAGGTTTGTACTTATCGCGGAGGGACGGGAAAATGGTTTCAAGAAGTGAAAGCCCCGGTTCACCAACAATATCAGCTATAAAAAAAATGCGGACAGTATCAGACATATCTGTTTTTTATGATGAAAAATGGGTGGTAAGGTATCAATTTGGGCAGAGAGAAGGTAGAAAAATTGCCTTTGCTGTAGCAATAAAGACGTACAAGAAAACTATCAAACAAATTGTACTACAGTTACAAAATGGCTGATACTGCCCGCAAGTACAAAGAGGTGCCAAATACCGTGAGCATATCTGTAACGGTCGCTGAGAACAAAGAAAATTACCCCTACGGTATAAAAGAGCCCTCCGGTAATAAGCCATGCAAATCCATGAACTGATATTTCATTAAGCAGCGGTTCTGCAGCAAATACGGCTACCCATCCCATAATGAGGTAAATTCCCAGCTGGATATATCGGTTTCCCTGTTTGTGAAGAATATCGAGTATGATACCCAAAAGGGCGAGCCCCCAAACAATGCCAAACATTACCCAGCCTATCTCTCCGCGAAGAGTAACCAGTGTAAATGGGGTGTAGGTGCCGGCAATGAGTAGGTAGATTGCGATGTGATCGAGCTTTTTGAAAATCATCTTTAAACGCCCTTTAAAACTGTGGTAGAGTGTTGAAAATGTGTAAAGCGTAAGCAGGCTGAGCCCGTAGATGGTATAACTGAAAATTTTCCAGGGATCGCCTGAGCCAACTGCAACGTAAACCAAAACTGCTAAGCCGGCCACAGAACCAATGCAGCCAATCAGGTGTGTATAGCTATTAAATCGTTCACCTCTGTACATAAAAATCAGCTGATATCTTTTAAAACTTTCGAGATTTCATGATTTATCTGCTCCATGATTTCATCTTCTCTCTGCTCTGTTTGATTCAACCTGGCACGCAGCTCAAAAAGTTCCTCTGTAATACTGAGGCAGGCTAAAATCATAATGGTTGAATCGGTTTGATTGGAAAATTGATTGCGAAACAGTTTCAATTTTTCATCAACGTAGTGGGCAATTCGTTTGGTATTCTCTACCTCTGATTCATGAACCTTCAGGGGAATCTGTTTTCCGAGAATGGTTACCTTGATGGATTGCATATTACTCATTGAGCTGCCTGTCTATTTTCTCAATTAATCCGTTAACCTGGTGCTTCATCGCTATACGTTCGGATTCGCTGATATTCGAAAAGATATCGGTTTGCGATTTGTGAACTTCATTTAGTTTTGAACGCAACCGCTGGTTTTCTTTACTGAGGTCCCTGTTCCTTTTTTTCAGTTGATGCACCTGAACGCGTATCTGCTCTAAAAGATGTTTAAATGTCTCTTTATGGAGTTCGTTCATGGTAAAAAATGGTTATCAGGATCTAAGTTTTGCGCCTGCAGTTTTTTCAAGTTGTTGCACAATTTTTTTAACTACAGGCTCTACATCTTTGATAGTCAGTGTTTTGGTAGAATCTAAAAAAGTGAGCCTAAATGCAATACTTTTTTTCTCATTTCCAATGTTTTCACCTTCGTAAACATCAAATACAGAAACGGTTTTTAAAACCGTACCTGCCGCTTTTTTGATTTGATCTGCCATCTCACCGGCACGTATGTGTTTATCAACAATGAAAGCGGCATCATATTCAAATGAGGGGTATTTCGGTATTGCCGTGTAGGTAATGTTCTGGCTGCCAACTCCAAGTTCAAAAAGCCTGGTGATATTAACCTCAGCTGTGAACACATCATGCTCTATATCAAACGCTTTAAGAAGTTCATTCCTGGCAACTGAGAGTTTGGCAACATCAGTATCTTTATAGGTATATGTAAGATCGAAGTTCCCTTCAGCTTTCCGCACAAGCTCATTGCTAATGTTTAGTTCAGTAAACAGGGCTTCGAGATCTTTCTTAAGGTCAAAAACAGTAAATGTTTCTGCCTTTCCCTGCCAGCCTTCGGGAGTTTTATACCCGCTGACCCCAAGCAGAAGACGGCTGTGCTCTTCAATGCCATCAACCCATGTTCCGGTATCATTTTTTTTGAACGTATGTCCGGCTTCAAAGAATTTAAGCGTTGAGGCATTTCTGTTGAAGTTGTAACCGGCAACTTTCAGAAAACCACCCTTTAGATCCGTTCGCAGGGTAGTGTTTTCCTGGGATACAGGGTTAAGTGTGTCGATGTGAAGGGATTCATCAGCAAGTAAAGAAGCTTCCTTTTTCGACAGCAGAGAGTTTGTTGTGATCTCTTTATAGCCAAATGATTTAACAATACTCTTCAGTTTCTGGTTGAATACCTCCCAATCAGAAAGCTTTTCAGGCGTGAAGAACGGAGCAGTTTTTGGACGGGGGATATTATTATAATCATACACACGTCCAACCTCTTCAATCAGGTCCACTTCACGGGAAATATCCGGCCTGAAAGTTGGGATGGTACATACGAGGGTGTCACCATCAAGCTTTGAAGTGTCAATTTCAAGCTTGTTAAGGGTGTTTGTCACGAAGCTTTCATCCAATTGGGTTCCCAGAAGATGGTTTACTCTTGAAATACGGAGTTTAACCTCAGCAGGTTCAGTTTTAACAGGATGTACATCAGCGTATCCTTCCAACACAGTTCCACCGGCTACCTCTGCAATCATCTTAGCAGCACGATAAGCGGCACGCAGCTGCAGGTTGGGGTCTATACCTCGTTCAAACCGGTACGAACTGTCCGTTTGCAGCGCAAGCTGTTTCGAAGTTTTACGAATGCCAGATGGCTCGAAATAGGCGCTCTCTATCAGAATTTTCGTTGTGCTCTCAGTAACTTCGCTATTCTCACCGCCCATAACTCCGGCAACTGCAACCGGGCCGTTGCCATCACAAATAAACAGAGAACCGGCGGGAACCTTCCTATCTATACTGTCGAGCGTGGTGAATTCAGTTACTTCAGAATAGCTTTTCACAACGATCTTTTTGCAGTTGATCAGGTTATAATCAAATGCGTGCAGCGGCTGGCCAATTTCGTGAAGAACAAAATTTGTAATATCTACCACATTGTTTATCGGGCGTAATCCAATAGCTTTCAATCGGTTTTTGAGCCAATCTGGTGATTCATCTACCTTTACATTCTCAACCACAATGCCAACATATCTGTGGCATTTATCCGGATCCTCAATGGTTATGGTGATTTCATCTTCAAGGGAATTATCAGATTTTGGAGGCTCCAAAT
>SLLL01000074.1 GCA_007134085.1 Balneolaceae bacterium | reverse complement strand
GCACCACTGTGCTGAGAGTTTTTAGCCGAAATTGTGCCTCCATGCTGATCGATGATATCTCTTGAGATAGAAAGCCCAATTCCAAGCCCGAATTTCACCTCTGATTTTTTTGTGGAGAAGTTTGATTCAAAAATCCTGCCGATAATATCTTCAGGAATACCGGGGCCGGTATCACGAATTTCAACCCAGATATTCTCATCATCGTTATTGCAGGTGATGGAAAGTGCGCCATTTTTACCCATGGCGTCGGCTGCGTTTAGAATGATGTTTGTCCAAACCTGATTCAAAGCGGCGGGATTAGCGCGCAACATGGGTACTTCAGGCAGGTCAATTTCAATATCGTAATATTTTATCCGGTTACTGGTAAGCTCTAATGTATCGTGGATTCCCTCGCGAATGTCAATCTCTTCCCATTCATGATCCATATCAGACCGGCTGTAACTTTTCAAACTTCGCACAAGGCCGGCTATACGGTTACCTGCCGACTCAATATTATGAAACAGCTTGCCCAGCTCGAAGTGGTTCAGGTAAAATTCAAGTTCAGCAGGTTCAAGGATTTTTTTCTCTTGGAAAACAGGGATAAGATCCTGAGGCAGCTGTGCCAGCAAACGCAGATGTATTTGTGATGCCTCAGTAAATATTTTCTTCAGCTCTTTTACCCTCTGCCGTATCGTTGCTGTATCAGGGTAGCCGGACTTTCTTCCGGCTTTATAGAGAGTGTTGACGAACTCTTTGTCACGGGTTTCATCTGAAAACCGATTCAGGAGGTCTGCCACTCGATCTTTCAGTGTTTCGGTTGAACGTAGAAGAGACGCTGTTGGATTGTTAACTTCATGCGCAAAACCGGCAACCAACTGCCCAAGTGTAGCCATCTTTTCCTGATAGATAAGCATATCCTGCGCCTCTTTAAGCTCACGATACGCATTTTGAAGCTCATTCCTCTCTTCGCGCAGTTTATTGTTAACCGAGTCGAGCTTCATTTGAAGAATGATGGTATTTCTGAACCGTTCAAGCAGATTCGCAAGAATCAGTTCGTCCATATATTTTTTAAACCGTGCATTCTGTTTGATGAGTACCCGAACGTCATCTTCCGGTATTTTAAGTAATGAAATATCCTCAGATGCCCGCGCTGTTGTAAGTGACGGCTCTCCGGTTGTATATGCAATGATCCCAATTAACGATCCCGGCTCAAGCGAAATAATTGGATATTCAGAATCAACATTCGGTTTTTTCTTGTTTAACTCTACAATCCCTTCAAGCAGAATATAAACATGGGTCAGTGGATCACCCTCACTAAAGAGCTTGGTGCCTTTCTCATAATGCCTTACATACTTATCCACCTCTCCGCTCGCATCAAATAGCCTGCGAATAACTGCTGTTACCTGATCCGGATCTTCAATCCACTGCTTGCCAAGTTTAAATTTCATAGTACTATTAAGAATCGGTTAACTTGCCGCTTGTGCGGATGTGGTCTGCAATACGCTCGCCATCCAACACCTGCATAAATCGTAATGGCTGAGGCTCGAACTCCAGTACATAATCCGTAAGAAGTTCCCGCACAATAGATATAAGCTCCTCCTTTGCCCACGGCTTAGCAATGTAGTGTTTCAGGTCGGCCTCGTTTACAGCGCGTACCGTTTCCTGCAGGCCAGCCTGGCCGGTAATGAGCACTTTTCTTGTGTGATGAGTCTCCTCATTGTTTTGCATTTCAACGAGCAGCTCCACGCCATTGTCACCGGGGAGTACATGGTCGCAGAGAATCAAGCCGATTTCGTTCTCTTCGTCAAGAATTGAACGTATAATCTCTCTGGCTTCTTCGGCAGTATCTGCCATCTCAACCGGGAAAAAAGCTTCAAATTCAGTGATATCACGTACGATAGAATCGAGCACTTCGGGCTCATCTTCAACTACAAGTATATATATTTTCTTTTCCATAACTCATTGATTTAAATAATGAACGGCCAGTAAATAACCGATAACAAAAGAATCAGCACTAATCCAATCAACCCAACAATTAAACCGGCGCTTATCATATGTTTAGTTTGTATCATGCCCGTACTAACCGCTATAGCATTTGGCGGCGTGGATATAGGCAGTACCATCGCAAAGCTCGATCCCAGTGCAATTACAAGGCCAAGCATCAACATGCCGGCAACACCATCAAGCAAGCCGGAAGTTACCAGTGAAATTGCAAGCGGAATGAGCAGCGATGCCGTAACTGTGTTTGATAAAAAGTTCGACATAACCAATGCCACAATTCCAAAAACTGAGAGTAACATCAAATAACCAAACTGATCCCACGAGATAGCACCTACCATCCACTCAGCAAGGCCTGTCTCTTTCATTGATATACCTAAGGCAATACCACCTGCAATTAACCAAAGTACTTCCCATGGCAGCTTGCGGATATCTTGCTTGTCGAAAGCAGAAGTAAGTGTAAGTACCGCAACGGGCATCAGTGCCACAATACTGCTGCGGATTCCGTGAAGCCCCTCGGTTACCCAAAGCAGTACAGTTAGCCCAAATGTAACATACAGTATGATGGCATTCCGCGATGTTTTCAGTTTACCCGTAAGATTCAACGTAACACTTTTCACTGCGGGAGGATAGAGCCGTAAAAGAACCAGCCATGCTACAAAAAGCATAACCACTGCAAGCGGCAATGCATACATCATCCAGCTGCTGAAGGCTACATCCACACCTTGCTGATTCAGCGCCGCAATTACCACTGCATTGGGCGGAGTACCGATTGGGGTGGCAATCCCTCCAATATTAGCTGCAAATGGAATTGACAGCGCAATCCCAATCCGTGCAGGGTCGCCGGGTTCCATCCGTGCAATAATGGGAAGAATAACGGTTATCATCATCGCTGTTGTTGCGGTGTTGCTCATAAAGGCGGACAGCACAGCAGTTACAAGCATCAACCCAAGTATGATAAACTTGGGCTGACTGCCAAATGGGCTGAGCAACAGCTTGGTCATACTCTTATCAAAATCGTACTTAACGGATGCATCAGCCAGTACAAAGCCGCCAAGAAACAGAATGATGATAGGATCTGCCAGCGTAGCAATGAAGCGCGAGAATGGCAGCGGGGTGTAATCTGCCCCCGAATAGGTAATAAAACCTTCTGCGCTAAGCAGTATTACCTGAAAGAAAATTACCAGAATGGATGTGGAATAAATCGGTATAGTTTCAAACATCCAAAATACTGCAGCCATTAAGAATATACTCATGGCAAAGTGGCCTGCAAGCGACAGGCCGGGGAAGGTTACGGTTAGCGGCATTATAAAGCCAATCAGGCCGAGAATCAGGCCTGTCCATTTCATTTTTGTCATTTTTTGAAAATCTCCATTGATTAATTGAGCCTAATTCTAAGGTAAATAAAAAGTTAAACAGGTTGCAGTAAAATACCATCAAAACTTCTCAGAAAAACAAAATAGAAACATAGAGTTAATTTGATGTTAATTTGTCTAAAGGTTAAAAAAATAGTTTTTACTTCGAATAGTTATTAATCGTTACATTTCTACATCCTATTTCTGATAAATTATGTCACCATGAGTAAACGGGCGCGAAAAAAAGCAGAGGAGCTGCAGATTCCATCAGTTAAGAGACACATATTTTTGTGTGCAGATCAAACGAACCCAAAGTGTTGTAAGCATGAGTTTGGTGTAGAGTCTTGGTTCTATTTAAAACAGCGCCTCAGAGAGCTAAATCTTGACGGGAAAGGTGGGATTTACAGAACTAAGGCAAACTGCTTGCGAATCTGCAAAAAAGGCCCTGTTGCGGTTGTTTACCCCGAGGGAACCTGGTACCACTCCTGTAACCCGGAGGTTCTTGAAATCATTATCCAACAACATTTAATTGGCGGCAAGCCTGTTGAAGAATATATGATTCTTGAACAACCGCTTCACCCTGAAAAGTGACCTATTATGCTCAGATATTTTAAGCGCTGGTTTCCCGCAAAGGATGAACTCACAAAGCCAAAAGCTGCCGGCAAGCAAGCCATTGAGATGTTGAGGCGTGAGTATTCCGGTATTCCGTTGCTTGAAGAGAACATGTGCCCGAACCCAGTTGAACAGTTTCGCTTGTGGTTTGATGAAGCCCTCAAAACCATTAAAGACGACCCCAACGCTATGCTGCTCTCCACCGTTGATGGCAGCTGTCAGCCTTCTTCCCGAACCGTTTTACTGAAAGGGTTCAGTGAGGATGGATTTGTTTTCTACACCAATTACAAGAGCAGAAAAGGGCTTCATATAGATGCGAACCCAAAAGTTTCCCTTACGTTTTACTGGCCGGAACTCATGCGGCAAATCCATGTCGAAGGGAGGGCTGAAAAAGTATCTGGAAAACAATCGGATGACTATTTCAACCTGCGGCCTGATGCGAGTAAAATCGCTGCAATTGCATCCGCTCAAAGTTCTGAACTCAATTCCAGAGCTGAGTTGGAGCAGAAAAGAGATGAGCTTGAAGCGAAATTCAAAGATGGTAACATTCCCCGCCCGCCGCATTGGGGCGGATACATCGTAAAGCACGAGCGGGTTGAATTCTGGCAGGGGCGTTTAAACCGCCTTCACGACAGAATTTGCTATACGTTCGACGGCAAACAGTGGAATACTCAACGCCTGGCTCCATGATTCGAAGTTTTTCACGAGAGGTTCTGCATTATCGCCACAGGCTGTCCCATCAGCAGATAGATCAGCTTCTGAATGAAAATACAGGCAAGAAATTTCTCGATGAGAAGATTCAGCAGCTCAACAAAATCAGCCTGCTTATTGAGCTTTCCAGACGTCTCAAACAAGAAGACATCTGGTTTTTGGTACTCAAGGGCCCGCTGTTATCCGAGCGCATTTATGGCGATCCAACCACAAGGATCTGGAAAGATTTTGATCTGCTTACAAAACCCGCGCTTGTGGGGCCATTCGTTTCAGTACTTCTGGATATGGGATTTCAACACTCAAAAGTTGACTGGCCCGAATCGGAAAAGCGTCAAGAAATGATACTCCATTTTGGAAAAAATCTGGAACTCTTCAATCCTAAAACCGGAGTTTCTGTTGAAGTGCACTGGAAGCTGTTTGATGACCGGCTTACCGATTACGCAACCATTTGGAAACTGATTGATAACAACACAGAGGAGACCACTTTTTCAGGAGAAACGTTTAAACGGCTATCCCTTGAGTTTGAGCTCTTGTACCTGATTATTCATGGAAGCATCCATGCCTGGTTTCGGCTGAAATGGCTTGTAGATATAAAAGATTTTTTAGAAAAGCATAAAATTAATGAGGATAAATTCCTTTCATTGTGTGGCAAATTAAACGCTTTTCGATTCGTTTGTATATGCAACTACGTGATGAGTATCTACTTCCCGGCTGTTAAAACACTGCCGTTAAACAAACAGCCTAACTGCAAGAAAATTGGTGATATGGCACTCGTGGATATCAGAAAAGAGGTTGTTCATCCAACCTACACCTTTTCTGAAACCATTCGGGCAATCCGATACAAAATGGCACTTTCGCCAAGCCTTCGTTACAAACTGGATGTTCTTCGTCTCGTAACCTTCGGTAAGCCGGATCTTCAATT
>SLLL01000104.1 GCA_007134085.1 Balneolaceae bacterium | reverse complement strand
TTCATCACAAAATAGGCGGCACTCGCTCCCCGCGGGCCAATATCATCAATTAAAACATCTTCAAAAGGTTTGTCCAGCTCATCGGCAACTTCGGCCAGTGTTTTGCCTGCCCAAGGTGCGGTGCCAAACAGCGTGGCTTCGGGCCCGTTGCGAAGGGTGATTCGGTTTCGCAGAAATTCAGCAAGCTCATCCCTTCGGGTTGCCACAACCTCATCAAAATCGTTGGGCGGCAGTGCCCACTCCGGGAATACGATACCGATACCGGTAAAACTGGCCACATAGGGATACACATCAGCGGTAACGGTTACCCCCTCATCGCGGGCTTGCTGTAACAGTGCCAGAATTTCATCGGCGCGGCCGGGATCGTTTGCGAATACAATTTTTGCATGAGAAAGGTGAACAGCTGCACCCGATCCCCTGCCCTGATCAAGCAGCTCGGTGACGGCTGCTTCTACCTTATCATCATCTTCACTGCGGATGTGGCTCATCACCAGGCCACCATATTCGGCAACCGTTTCTGCCAAAGCAATAAGCTCGGGAAGATCGGCAAAGGTGCCATGGTCGTACTCAAGGCCGGTTGTCATCCCGAATGATCCGGCTTCCATCGATTGGCTGATAATCTGCTGCATGCTTTCGATATAGTGCGATGCCAGGCCCTCCTGGCGAGGTGCTTCAACCAGCTGACGCAATGTATTGTGCCCTACAAAGTGCACAATATTGGGCCCAGTGCCGGCCTTTTCAACCTGCTCCATCCAGCCGGCTACATCACCCCCGCCGGGGCTTCTTCCGTCCTGGCCAAGGCTGATGGTTGTTACGCCCATAGCCAGAAAGTTATCGAAACGGGGTGTTTCAAGGGGATCGCCATGGGAATGAGTATCAATAAAACCGGGGGAGATGAGTTTGCCCGAGGCATCAATAACCTGCTTTGCATCAACGGTTTCTGGGTTGAAGGTGCCGATCTCTGTTATCACGCCGTTTCTTATGATGATGTCTCCATCATAGAAATTTCCACCGGTACCATCAGCAATAGTTCCGTTGATGATTAATATATCGGCAGTGGTGGTTGAGTTGTTTTCCGAGCATCCGGCAATCAGAAAAAGAATGAAGGTGAGAGAAAGGAAGTACTTCATAAATAAAGATGTTTTTTACAGATTTGTGGCAACAGCTTCGTAGATTCCGTTGTGTTCTCAACTTATTAAATCGAAACTTAAAATGGGCGTGCTATTTCGGCACCTTAAATCACTGGTATTGCCACTTGCTGTGCTGGTTGCAATTCCCTGGCTGCTACTGGAAAACAGAGAGCCGGAGCCTCATCTGCTTATGATTCCAGGAGCGGTGCTACTACTTTTGGGCCTTTATTTGATGGGGAGTACCATTAGTCTGTTTGTTCATCGTGGTGAAGGCACACTGGCTCCGTGGGACCCTCCCAAAAAACTTGTGAAAGGTGGTTTGTACGCCTATGTACGCAACCCGATGATATGGGGTGTGTTTGCCGTTCTGATTGGTGAGGCACTGATTTTTCCATCCTGGCGGATTGCCGCCTGGGCAGGGTTCTTTTTTATTCTAAAGGCCATCTATTTCATCTACATCGAAGAGCCCGGGCTGGAAAAACGCTTTGGTGAGGAGTACATCGAGTATAAAAGAAAAGTACCCCGTTGGCTGCCTAAGTTTACAGCCAAAGAGAAGGAATAGAAAGATCAGAACAACCTTTGCCAAAGGCATCCCGTTGGGGCGAGCGTACTTGTACCTCGCAGCGTTGTGGGTTGTGGGCGATGAGTTTGATTTTGAGAATTACGGTCGTTGAATCCGCCACGATTCGAGGTCCTTCGGACGCTCGAATGAGGCTTTGATAGTTAGAGATGGATTATTCCTCAAGCTTAAACTTTTCTTCTAATTCTACCAGCACTTCTTTGTGGGCGGCAATAAAGTTTTCTTCACCACCAAAAAAATCCATTACATGTTTTCGATTTAAAAAGCTTTTTCTACTGTTTAACAGATTGTTGTATGATGAGTACGGGTAGGAAATGTAATCATCCGTGAAGCCATGATGAATGGGGTTCCTGTGGATATAGCAAATCAAATAATTCAAATAATCTTGTGATTGAATTTCAACTCTCTTGAATTTGCCATCGAACAATACACCGCTTCTATCATATTTAGTATTGATATGTTTTGTATAACTGTTGATTAAATGCCCTATTTGAGATGATGCAGAATAGGGCTTAAAAGTATCATGACGATCTCCGTGAAAAGTGCCTTCCTGGTATTTTGATTTACACCGGTTGAACAATTTATGTTGCTCATTATTTCGGCGTACACGAATTAGAACGTGAATATGATTTGGCAGGAAACAGTAGGCAAGGGTGTCAGCGGCTAAGAATAGATAATAAATGTATCGTTTTAGGAAAGTATCATAGTCTTCTTGACCGAAGAAAATATTCTGCTTATTCGCCCCCCTGTGATATATATGGTAATATTTGTTTTCCTCAAGATTCACATGAAATCAACTTGATGTATTATTTGAAATAAATTATCAAAGGATAACAAAAATCAAAATTTACATTTGTGAAAGTTCTTTGACTAAACTAACAGAACAACCTTCGAGCGTGCTTGCACCTCGCAGCGTTGTGGGTTGATGGTGATGAGTTTGGTTTTGAGAATTAATTACGGGCTTTGAATCCGCCACGATTGAAGGACCTTCGGACGCATCAATGTGGCTAAGTTAATTCAAACAACCTTCGAGCGTGCTTGCACCTCGCAGCGTTGTGAGTTGTGGGCGATGAGTTTGATTTTGAGAATTACGGGCTTTGAACTCGCCATGATTCGAGGGCCTTCGGACACTCGAATGAGGCTCAGGAATTCCTTTGGCAAATGAGGCAAGATTATCAATCGCCGGGAGAGAACTGCAGCACAAGATTCTTGAGCATGTCGCCGGTCATGGATTCAAGATCGTAGGCCGGCTTCCAATTCCAGTCGGTTTGGGCAGGGGTATCGTCAATACTGTTTGGCCACGAATCAGCAATAGCCTGCCGGTGATCGGGTTTGTAGGTGATTTCAAAGCCCTCTACCTGCTTGCTGATAGCAGCAGCAATCTCTTCGGGGGAGAAACTGATTGCAGATACATTGTAACTGGTACGAATAGAAATTTTTTCTGATGGTGCTTCCATCAGGTCGATAGTAGCATTAACAGCATCGGCCATATACATCATTGGCAGGGCGCTCTCTTTTTCGAGAAAACATTCGAATGACTCCCCCTTTACCGCTTTATGATAGATATCAACAGCATAATCTGTTGTGCCGCCACCCGGCAGGGCTTTGTACCCGATGAGGCCGGGGTAGCGCAGGCTGCGTACATCCACGCCAAACTTTCGGTGAAAATAGGCGCACCACTGCTCTCCCGCCAGTTTACTGATGCCATAAACTGTTGTTGGGTTACACGCCGCTGTTTGGGGGGTGCGATCTTTGGGGGCATCGGGTCCAAATACGGCAATGGAACTTGGCCAGAAAATACGGTGCAGTTTTTTCTCTTTTGCGATAGCAAGTACATTGAGCAGGCCGTCCATATTTAACTTCCATGCAAAGCTGATATTCTTCTCGGCCGTTGCAGAAAGGAGTGCGGCAAGGTGATATACGGTACCGATATTGTGCTTATCAATCACCTCTTCGATGCGGGCACGATCCATTACGTCAATATGCTCAAACTGGCCGTCGGTAAGCGAGGGCTTCGGCTCAGAAATATCGGATGCCACAACCTGATCTGCTCCGTGCCGCTTTCGTAACTCTTCTGTAAGTTCGCTTCCAAGCTGCCCGCAAGCACCTGTGATAAGGATTTTTTTCATTCTGTGTATTAGTTACTTAATTCTGAACATATTTTGCCGTCTTCCGTCTTCCGTCTTCCGTCTTCCGTCTTCCGTCTTCCGTCTTCCGCCTTCTAAATCACCCCCAACTCTTTCCCGGCCTCTGTAAACGCCGCAATCGCTTTATCCAGGTGCTCGCGATCATGAACGGCTGAAACCTGAACCCGAATGCGTGCCTGACCTTTCGGCACTACCGGATAGTAAAACCCGATCACATAAATGCCTTTTTCAAGTAGTTTCTCCGCAAAATCCTGCGAAAGTTTGGCATCATAAAGCATAACCGGTACAATGGCGTGGGTTCCGGGTTTGATGTCGAAGCCAGCGGCGGCCATCTGCTCACGAAAATAGTTGGTGTTTGATTCGAGCTTGTCGCGAAGTTCAGTGGTTTCGCTGAGAAGATTCAGCACTTCGATGGATGCCCCCGCTATGGACGGTGCCAGTGTATTAGAAAAGAGGTATGGACGGGAGCGCTGACGCAGCATATCCACAATTTCCTGGTGTGCGGCTGTGAAGCCACCTGATGCGCCACCAAGCGCTTTGCCAAGTGTTCCGGTGATGATATCTACCCGCCCCATTACATCGCAATGCTCGTGAACGCCACGGCCGGTTTTGCCCACGAAGCCTGTTGAGTGGCACTCATCGCTCATTACAAGTGCATCATACTTATCGGCCAGATCACAAATTTTATCGAGCTGGGCTATGGTGCCATCCATCGAAAAAACACCGTCAGTAGCAATAACCCGCGTGCGGGCGCCTTGAGCTTCTTTCAGTTTCTCTTCAAGATCGGCCATATCATTGTGTTTATACACGTAGCGGTCGGCTTTGCAGAGGCGTACCCCATCGATGATAGAAGCGTGATTAAGCTGATCGGAAATGATGGCATCACCCTTGCCAATCAGCGGCTCAAAAACTCCACCGTTTGCATCGAAAGCGGCGGCGTATAGAATTGCATCATCCGTACCAAGAAACTCCGCAATTTTTGCCTCAAGCTCTTTGTGGATGGTTTGCGTACCGCAGATAAACCGCACAGACGACATTCCATACCCGTACTCATCAATGGTTTTTTTTGCTGCCTCAATAACCCGCGGATGCGATGAAAGACCCAGATAGTTGTTAGCACAAAAATTGATTACCTCCTCGCCCATATCCGTTTTAATAACAGCCCCCTGAGGCGTGGTAATAATTCGCTCTTCTTTGTAGAGCCCGTCGGCTTTTATTTGATCAAGTTCTTTGCGGAGATCGTCTTTCAGGGTTGAATACATATGCTTTTTGATAAGTTGTTTATATCCTTTTTTTGCTGCATAAAAAGTAAGAAAATTCGGCGACTCAAAATGGTTTGATTTGATGGCAAGAGATAGCCGGTTTTGTTCTCAATCCGAAAAACATGGTACTTCTTAAAAAGAATAGAAAGCAATGCACTCGGGTAAAGCAGTTCAATAAATGAGATTGGAGGCTTGCAGAAAGAATACCTGTTTTGTTATTAGCAAGGTAGTTGAAAGCGAATAATGAGTACATGGAAATTTGCACTATGGCTCACATCGGAGTAGCTCCAGCATCTGTCGAACTATCTAACTGGCGCGAACATCCGTTTGTGTCTTGTTTTCTTATTTCAGATACCGTAAAAGAAAGTTTGGAGAGATGATTTTATTCTCTTTTACAAACCAAGAAGAAGCGCCCTTTATTCATTTTTGACAGCCTCACTTTTGTTTATTAAAAAAAATTTCAAATATATTATAAATGTTTGAAATTATATGATATAAGAGAGCAGATTAGAATATGATTT
>SLLL01000009.1 GCA_007134085.1 Balneolaceae bacterium | reverse complement strand
GTTTCAGATTGAAGGGAATTGTTACTGTCGAGTCTGTCGACTGACATTGGCCCGTCACAGCTGACCAATAATAAAGCACTAATCAATAGTGCAAATCCGAATGGGTTGTTAAATACTTTTAAAGCTTTCATCTTAATTACCAGTAGTTTTTTGATTGCCGGGGTAGAGATCTGTCAAGCCTTGAAGCCCCTATGCAATCTGATTTGTCTTGAGTGTAGCGTAGTTTTAAGCCACGTTTTTTTATCTCTACTGTATTATAAGAACTCCCCAAACATTAAAAAAATTTAATATTAAAAATTTTTAATAATTTTTATCTCTTTTCCCTCCCTTCTATTAATGGGAATTTCTGTAACAGAAGCCAGTTAAGTAGCACAAATTTAATACTTGCAAGTATTTAAATAATATTGTGATATGAATCCGTAAATTATTCTGTTTTTCGAGCTGTTCGCCTGTTATGAAAACGTGAACTGGCGATTAAAGGGGGGGCTGATGGATGAATTTCTAAAGGTTTTTTATGCGAATGAGGTAAATCTTGAGAGCAAGTATTAAAAACTTTTAATTAAAAGATCATAAATGAGCCTTGAGCTTTTTATGAATTGCAAAAATCTAATGCAAAGATGCGTTTGAAAATTACTATGCTTTTATAAGAGGAGGTCTATTAAAACGTAATAGATAAAAGAAAGCAATTGTTTGAATTATGTGACTGAAGAAATGCACAATAGTAGAATTGCGAAGAGTGCTCAGGCCGATATTCTTATGAGATAGTGTACAAAAAAAAGGCCGTGCATAATGCACAGCCTTTTAGGTAGATCTGTTGTAAAATTACGTATTACTGAACTACCAGTACTCCAACCATTCCGCCGGCAAAGTGTCCAGGGAATGTGCAGACGTAGTCGTACTCACCTGGCTCTTCAGGTACGGTGAATGTGATGGTATCAGTTTCACCGTTACCAAGCATTCTTGTAGTAACAATTACCTGATCTTCAAAATCAGGAGCAATGTACTCGTTATCACGTGCAGTGATTGAAGCTCTTGCGAAAGCATCAACGTCTGTACCAAGCTCTACGATAGCAAGGTTGTGAGCCATTGCTGTTGCAGGAAGGTTACTGATTGTAGTTAACCGAATTCTGAGCTCTTCACCCGGCTCAGCTTCGATACCTTCTAATAAGATATATTGACCGGCTTGTCCGCCAGTAATTAGGCGATCGTCGTTCTCAACAGCAGATGGTTCTACAACAAATTTCATGTCGTCAGTACCTATGATATTGATGGTTCTTACGCCGTCATCGATTACTTCTTCTGCGGCTTGCTCTGCGGTTTCTTCTCCGCCACAAGCAACTAAAGCAAACATTAGAGCAAAGAATAATGAACTAATTAATAAGTGTTTCATTTTATTTGATATGTGTTTTGGTTTTACTTCTCTGTTTAAAAACATTCCTGAATTACTAAACATTCAGGTAAAATACGATTTTCAAAGCTCACTTAACAGAACCCTGATATCTTCAACAATCTCCTCATAGTGAAATTCACTGCCGGGATAGGTTCGCCTCACCTGGCCATTTGCATCAATTAATGTAACCCTGTCGGTATGATCGATAAAGTACATCGGCCGATTTTCTTCAAGAAAGCGGGTGGGAGTTTTAACGGTTTGAATCTGCAATTTTCTAAGTAGCTTTTCAACTTCCTGACGGTCACCTGTAAGAAACCGCCAGTTTTCCTGATCAATTCTGTAAGCTTCTGCGTACTGATAAAGTACCTCGGGTGAGTCCCTGTCCGGATCGAAGGAAATACTGACAAGCATAAAATTTTCTTCATCAGGAAGGGCTCGCTGAACATCACGCATATTATAGGTGATGATGGGGCAAATATCTGGGCAGTGAGTATATACATAACCAACAAGCATTACATTACCGCGAAAGGCTTCCGGAAATGCTACTTCGGTATCAAACTGATCAACCAGCAGATACTCTTCACCATCAAGGGTATCTTTTACTGAAAGACGGTCGCAGCCCTGAAACAATAGTGATATTGTTAGGGCTGCGGCCGTAAGTTTAAAAAAGCTAGCCGAACTGAAAAACTGCATCTATGTATCTGATAAAATATTATCTCAACGGTACAGGGCTATCCGGACTGAACGGCGGTGAGCCTCCGTAGGTAGCCTGTAATACATCATATATAACAGGTGTATATGAAAGTACAATTAAGATAATGGCGATAATAATGTATGGCTTAAAGTTTCTGAGCCATGTTGCCGGTTCATCGTGCAGTGGTTCTGAGATTGGGAATGTAACAACCGCATCTTCTTCGGATCCTTTGCTTTTCGAAAACACAGTAGTGAAAAAGGATATGATGTACATCACAATACCCACAAACATGATGGAGCCACCAATTACAGTAAGGTCAATGTATGGTATCCAGTCAGCCTGATAAAGTACACTATCCGGGTTTGCATAAGATGCGCCGGTATTGGTTCTACGGGGCATACCCATCAAACCACCAATTTTCAGGCCGTACGACATTATCAGCAAGCCAATTGTGTATACATAGGGAGACAACATTGCCCATGCTTTGAGCCGAACCTCCTTATTTAAAAACTGGCCAACCAGATACAAACTGCCACCCAGGAATGCAAGCATTACAGGCCCTGCCACAGTTAGGTGAAAGTGGCCCGGAACCCAAGCAGTATTATGAACAACCGTGTTCATCTGATAGGATGCATTGATAATTCCGCCAATACCACCAAAAATGAAAATAATAAGCCCGGTAATCATGTAAGCGAAAAACCAATTCTCTTTTTTGAAGTAGGGCAGTTTACCCATCCAGCCAAAAAGGCCTTTTGAGCCCTTAAGCCTGCCGGCATATTCGAGAGAAGCTGCCAGAGTAAATGCTGTAATTAAACTTGGCAATGCCACTGCAAATGTGAAAATACCATGCAACAGTTTCCACTGAGAGCTGATGGCGGGATCCATATACTGGTGGTGTGTACCAACCGGTACTGAGAATACGATGAACATCATAAACACTAACCTGCCGGCCATATCGCTGTACAACTTGCCGCCTGCCATTTTTGGCATGAACACGTAGTACATTACATAAGCAGGCAACAACCAGAAGTAAACAAGCGGGTGCCCGAAGAACCAGAAAAGAGTTCTGGCAAGCATCACATTTATTTCATCAATCCAGCCTAAAGACCACGGAAGCAACATAAAAAGAATCTCTACTGCAACAGCCAGAGTAGCGATGAACCAAACTATGAATGTTGTGAACATACCCACAACTGCAAGCGGAGTTTTCTTGCCTTCATTCTCTTTTCGCCACTGCAGGTACATTGGCACCCAGTTAGCTGATGCAACCCAGGAGCCCACCACTAAGAGTGTGAGCCCTATATAAAAGAGCGGGTGTGCTTTTAGAGGGGGGTAGAAGGTATAAAGAACCGTAGCTTCACCAATCAAAATAACAATTGCAGCTACTACTGAACCAACCAGCATCAGGATGCCGGCAACCCACGCAATTGTGGCATTTAAGTTCTTTTTCAGAGAGTAGGGAATGATTGCATTACCAAAGGCAACAGCAAAAAACGTGGTGAAAACAATGGCATTCAATACACCGTGAAAGGTAAGGCCTTTGTAGTAGTCTCCGCCAACAAATGGATCGCTTTGAATAATGCCTGCCCTAAATAGTGTTTGCATCAAACCGCCATACACCCCAATAAAAAGCAGTACCATAGGTATAATAATGAGTACTGCAACAAGCCTTTTTTCTGATTTGGAAAACCTGAAAGTATAATCACTCATTATAAAGTACCTCCTATTATTTCAGGTTCATCGAGGCGTTCTTCAATAATGAAACGGCCGGCCATTGTGTGGTGTGCAGCACCGCAGAACTCGTGGCAGGCGTACATAAATTCACCGGGTTTGTTGAACGTAACACGCATGTAATTTATGGCTCCGGGTATGGCCATCAGGTTAACATTATGTTCTTCTACTTTGAAGCCGTGCATAATGTCTTGCGATGTAACGTAAAGATCTACTGTTGACCCCACCGGCAGGCGTACCGTACTTGGCTGAAATGCCCACATACGTGCAACCATTTGCAATTCATACGTATCAGGCCCGGTTTGGAACAGTGTATCTGTAACAAACGGTTCCATATCAGTTATACATGTTGGCACGTCTATATCTTTTGCAACAGCTGCGTACATGATTGCTCCGAAAAACAATACAAGCAAGAAGCCACTTAATCCTAAAGCAAGTTTTTCTGAATTGTCCATTGTATTATCCCCTGCTTAAAAGTTCAAAGTATAGTGTAAACCAAACTATGGTAAAGAAAACCATAAGTACTATAAAAAAGGCAATAGCACCTTTGGGTTTGAACTCTTCGAGTTCACTATTGGATTGATCATCTCCCATCCTTATACCTCTGTTATTTATTTGAGTTGACGCGCTAATTTAATGCGATATTCATAAGAAAGTAAAAAGACACGTGTATCCAAAATAAAAAAAGTGCAACTTTTTGTGAAAGCGCACTTTTAGAAATAATTAATATGTTGTTTTTTCTATCTGTAACTCAACGTAACATTGCCTCCGGATGTTCTTGCTGACAGCAATGGGCCGCCCTCTCCAATTTGTCCGCGTATATAATTTCGCTCCGCTTCCCCAGTAAAGTTGGTTAATTGAGCGTTTACCCTATTACCTCTTAACTGCAAGTTGTAATCTACAATTTGGGGTATCTCTATATTGATACTGCCTCCACTGGTTTGCAATTCTATATCATCATAAAATGTATTGAAAGTTCCCCGTATGCTTCCACCGCTCGTTCGGGCACTCAAATTTGCTGATATCTCTTGCAGGCGAATACTACCGCCTGATGTTCGCAGGCTTGCAACTCCTTCCAATCCGTTTGCACGAATGCTTCCACCACTTGTGCGGGCGTTAATATCACCGGAGATCTCTTCCAATGCGATGGAACCACCGGAAGTTTCCAAAGAGATATCCCCCTCAAGATTATTTGCCCTAATGCTGCCGCCACTCGTCCTCAACTGTAAAGAATTATAGATATGTTCAGCAGAAACGCTGCCACCGCTTGTTCTGCCATTCACTACCGACATGTATGGGGCATAAACTTTAAATGAGATCGACATTCTGTTTACTCCTCTTAAAATTGATGGCCGTTTTACTTCAACTTCAGCAGTAACTGTATCACCGTCCTGAAAAATGATTATGTCAAAATTGGATAGGTCAGCAGTACCGGCAGAAAGATACCTGTTGCCTCTCCGAACAAACATCAAAACTTCAACATAATCTTCATCGTGGCCAACCACATCTACAAATCCACCGGAAGTTTTAATGATCACTTCCGGGCCGGCTGACGTGCTAAATTGATCTATGCTGTAAGCATCATCTCGCGATTGAGCCTCTGCAAAGCCAAATAAGGAAATCAGCAGAAATACAAGTGCAGTAAAAGCTTGAATTATTTTTTGAATCATTTTTCTCACCATCAGTTTTATTTATATACGATATGGAAGCTACATTATACTCAGCTATCACGTACGCAATAGGTTGAATTGAGTTTCAACTAGAGCCAACTATTTTTTGAATTCTTGATTCTGTTGAAGTGTTTGTAACGGCAGAGTTCACTATTATTGAGCCCTGATAAAAGAAATAGTATTGCCCGTTATGAAACTACCATTTGCCCTTGCCCGCCGCTTTGTAGCCGCAGAAAATTTCGAAGGTACCATCCCCAAAATTAAGGCGATCAACGAAAAAAATATTCGTGTTACGCTAGACCTTCTTGGCGAAAACGTTCGCGAAAAAACTA
Organism: Balneolaceae bacterium; assembly: GCA_007134085.1. Lineage (GTDB taxonomy): Bacteria > Bacteroidota > Rhodothermia > Balneolales > Balneolaceae > Rhodohalobacter. The sequence goes on along the minus strand of SLLL01000009.1, from coordinate 92,849 downwards.
CTGCTGACGAAACGGTTGATATTTACATCCGGTTGCTGGAAGATATTCATGCCGCCTCACTTAAAAGTACCATCTCAATCAAGCTAACCATGATGGGGCTCGATATTAATGAGGGGTATTGCAAAGAAAATCTTTACAAACTGCTGGATAAAGCCAAAGAGTTCAACTCGTTTGTTCGCATTGATATGGAGGGATCTGACTATACTCAAAGCACCATCGATATTTTTAAGGAGGCATTTGAAAAGTACGGCAAGCATGTTGGTATTGTAATTCAGGCATACCTGCATAGAACCGCAAAAGATATTGAAGATCTGGCGGAGATTGGTGCTGATGTTCGCCTTTGCAAAGGGGCATACAAAGAGCCGGGAACCGTTGCTATTCAGGCTATGCCGCAAATCCGTGAGGCATTTAAAACGTATGCGAAAGTTCTTCTTGAAAAAACCTCATACCCCAGAATTGCCACCCACGATGATGAACTTGTAAACTGGGTAAAAGCATACGCTGAGGAGAACAGCATCAGCAAAGAAAGATTTGAATTTCAGATGCTCTACGGGCTTCGGGAAGAGACCATGGAACAGCTTGTAAAAGATGGCTACAACGCCCGTGTTTATGTTCCCTATGGCACTATGTGGTTTCCATACTTTAAGCGACGGCTGATGGAGAGAAAAGAGAACATCTTTTTTGTACTCACCACCATGTTTAAGAAATAGGCTACCCGTTACTATTCTTCCAAATAGGTTTAGAGTAAAAATTATTCGGTTTCATAATCACTCTCCTGATCAGGCTGAACAGGCTTCCAGATGTTGTTGCTGCGGTTAACATCTGCCATTCTGAGGGATGGGTCTATTTCAATCCGAACAATATCATCAATGGGAGCGGCGATGTTAAACTCATATTCCGGAAAAACCCAGGGCCAGTCTTCTTCGGTATGGCGGGTTACATCAAGAAATTCACTCTCTTTTTCGCCCCACATAATTCGCATGGGGATGTAATGATGCACAATGCTTCCATCAGCAAATTCAACTTCTATATCAAGCGGCATAGGCATCAAGCCAACTCTTTCGAGTGAAACCCTGGTTTCATCCCCGGCTTCTTCAACGGCTCTAATGCCGTAGTCAATTGTTTTGATGGTGGTAATCCAGTAATCGTAATACCATCGCAGTTTGATGCCGCTCTCCCGCTCTGCAATGCGAATAAAATCATACCCGTTTGGATGCTGAAATTTCCACTCCTCAAAAAATCGTTTGAGAGTTCTCTGCAATGCATCATCCCCAATGATGTACCCAAGCTGATGCAGGAAAATGGCTCCTTTTCCGTAAGATGCCACGCCATAGGCCGTGTTTGTCACATAATGATCGGAATGCAGGTGCATCGGCTCTTCAATACCCGCTTCTACAACTCTGAAATATCCGTCGTAACGGCCCTGCATCGGGTCACCTTGCCCTTCATTAAATAGTTCATTCATAATAAATGCAGATGCATACACTGTGAAGCCTTCATCAATCCACTGGTCGTAAATTTCGTTATTAGCAAGTACACCTTCATACCATGCGTGCACAAGCTCGTGCACGGTTACACCCACCAGGCTTTGCAGTGTACGGTTCCCTGTAATTAATGTACCCATAGTGTACTCCATACCGCCATCGCCACCCTGAATTACGATGTATTCATCGTAAGGGTAAACACCATAACGCTCATTCATATATTCAAACGCTTTGATGGTGTACTCAGGCAGCTCTTTCCAGTTGTTCAGTAATCGCTCTTGTTGGCCGTCGGGTGCATTTTCTGCCACGGGATCTGTTTGATAGAAGAAACGAAGCAGCGGCCCATCCGGCACTTGTGCTGTGGTGTGGGTGTAATCGGGATCGGCTGCCCACATAAAATCGTGTACATTTTCCGAACGGAAGTGCCAGGCCAGTTTTTCGCCATCGGGCCTGTTTACATCGGCTTCATCAGCATAGGCAAAACCAACTTCTTCGGGATTTTGGAGGATGGCTCCCGCTGCAACCACATAATTTCTGTCGATGTGGATGGTTACATCAAACGTGCCAAAGGGGGCGTAAAATTCGCGGCCGATGTACGGTTCGGGGTACCAGCCTCGCTCATCATAAGCGGCAATTTTCGGATACCACTGTGCCATGGAAAAACGCACCCCTTCTGCATTATCTCTGCCTGAGCGCCGGGTTTGCAGCGGTACCTGTGCATCAAAATCCATCTCGAAAACCACAGTTTCGCCGGGTGCGATGGGCTCGTGCAGATGCACCTCCATAATGGTGCCCTTAATGGTATACTCCACCGGATAGCCGTTCTGCTTTAAGCTGTTTACTTTTTGATAGCCAATCTCGGTTTCGTCGTAGTGATAAATTCTGTCGCGAACACGCCTGTCGGGGTCAGCAATGGTTCTCGATCGTTTATCCATCATACTGTTTGGCTGAAATGCATTGAAAAAGAGGTGATAAAACACACGGTTCAGCGTATCCGGCGAATTGTTGTGATAGGTAAGCTCCTGAAATCCGCTGAACTGATTTGCGGCAGCGTCCATATCAATTTCCATTACATATTCTACCTTTTGTTGCCACCGGTTGTTTTGGGCGTCACCGGTTTCAGCCGTTGAAAGAACAATGAGAAGTGTTGAAATAGAAAATAGCGTTACAACTCGGAAGCGTGTAAAAAGAGAAACCATGATTACGTATTTGTTCGGGTATAGTTGATTCTGAAAATTAAAATGCGGTTCTGCTGAGAAAGGCTCTGCTGAGGGTTGCTTCGTCGATATATTCAAGCTCGGTACCCATTGGTATGCCGTATGCTATGCGGGTAACGTTAACATCGTAATTTTGCAGCAGCTTGTTAATGTAATAAGATGTTGCTTCACCCTCGGCATCAGGATTCAAAGCCAGAATAACTTCTGTTATTGATTCATCCGTACCGCCCACTCTTTGCAACAGCTCTTTAATACGGATATTATCAGGGCCAATATTTTCGAGTGGTGAAATGGTTCCGCCAAGTACGTGGTAGCGCCCACGAAATTCGTTGGTTTTTTCGATGATGTAAACATCCTGAAACTCTTCAACTACGCAAATAACGCCACTGTTGCGTTTGGGGTTACTGCAGATAGGGCAGGGGTCTGTATCTGTAATGGTTCCGCAAACGGAGCATCTCTTTACAGACTTTTTCAGCTGTACAAACGCTTCTGCCAGCTTTAGTACATTCTCTTCCGGTTGCTTTAGCAAGTGAATGGCAATGCGTTGTGCCGATTTACGGCCGGTACCGGGAAGCTTTGCAAGCTCTTCTATAGCCCGTTCAAGAGCTTCTGAGGTTATTTGCATTTATGATGTGTTACTGAAGTTTTATCAAAAAAACGAAATTAAAAAACATGCTTTAATGCCACGGAAGCTCGGAAAGGCACGGGATTTTCAGTGTATTTCCGTGCCTCTGTGGCAATATTTCACAATCTCTTAAGAGGGGATGAAATTAAAGCCCAAACTTGCTCATATCCATGCCGGGCAGGCCGCCACCGGGTAAAATGTCTTTATATACTTCCTGCATTTTTTCTTTGGCTGCATCTTCTGCTTTTGCGAGGGCGCGGTTCACACCGGCTACCACAAGATCCTCAACCATCTCTTTGTCATCAGGGTCGATTATGTCTCTGTCCAGCTCAATGCTAAGTACTTCACGCTTGCCGTTTGCTTTTACTTTTACCATACCGCCACCGGCTTCGGCTTCAACAATTACTTCGGAAAGGCGGTCCTGTGCTTCTTTCATTTTTGCCTGCATGTCAGAAATTTTTCCAAACATATCTGCCATATTAAATTGATTCATAACGCTGTTTTAATTTTTTGATTCTAAGTTAGAACGGAACCGGCCACGTAAAAATTCGGCTGCTAATCTGTTCCGCTTAAATTAAACTCTTACGTGTATTCCAGTTCTGCACCAAACAGTTCAACAATGGTTTTCAGGTGCGCATCTTTCTTTTGAAGCTGCCTGAACCGGTCGTAAGGGCTTAACGATTCTTCGATGTTTGTTTTTTGGCGTTCACACACACATTTGAAACGGATGTGCACACCAATCACCTCTTTCATTAGCGTTGAGAGCTGCATTTTGTGCTCTTCAACGGCTGTAACCGCAAAGGGCGAATTTACAGATACAGTAAGCTCTGTTCCTTTAAGGCCTTTAAGCTGAACATCGCGTATGATGATATAAAGCGTTTGGGAAAAATTTTTATTTGCCAGATCAAGAAACAGCTCCCACTTCTCTTCTATATCTTCGATTCCGTTTAGTTTAGCGGAAGCAGGTTCAGCTTTCTTCACCGGTGCGTCAGAAGCAGGTTCCGGAGCTTTTCCGTTTAGCCTGTGAGGCTGGTTGATTGGCCTCAGATAGGGTTTGCCCATCAGAAGATCTTCAAGGCCGTCAACATCAACAGAATCTTCGGCGAGATCTGCTTTTTGTTGATCTGAGGTATTTTTTTCTGTTTCAGATGCCTGATCAACCGCAGGTAAAGATTCGTTAGATGAAGGCTCAGAATTCTGATTTTTCGCGGCCTCTTTGGGAGGTTCCTCAACCTTGCTCTCCACCGGCTTTGAGGCTGGAATGGAATCTGTTATCGGCTTTTTCTCATCAAACGTTACGGAGGTGACTGCGGGATCAATTCCTTTTTTTTTTAGGTCGTCCATGGCTGTAAGCAGCTCACCCAGCTGCTTTACTCTGCTCATGTGCACCAGCTTCAGCATAAGGATTTCAAAGTAAACCCGTGGCTGCTGCACTTCCCTCATGTTTAGCTGTGCCTCACTTACAAGGTGAAGCATTCTGAGCAGATCATCTTCCGAAAAGTGAGCGGAAATTTCTGCATACCGTTGTTTTGTATCATCGGTAGCTTCAACCAGATGCATATTTTCACCCTGCAGTGCCACATAAATATTTCGAAGATGTAGCGTGAGTGAGACCAGAAACTCCTGAATATCAACGCCGTCTTTCAGAAGCCTGTCGATAAGCAGAAGCCCTGCTCTTGCGTTGCGGCTTGCAACGGCATTGGTAAATTCAAACAGTTCGTCGTTGCCTACTACATTTAGTGCCTGGGTAAGTTCGTTGTACTGAATGTTCAGCCCGCAGAAGGCAATTGCCTGATCCATCAGCCCAAGTGCATCGCGCAGTGCGCCGTCTGCCTTTCTGGCAATGGTATGCAGCGACTCTTCATCAATGGTGATGCCCTCTTTTGCGCAAATATCCCTCAGCCGTGATGTAATTTCATCAACACTGATTCGCTTAAAATCGAACCTTTGAACCCTCGATAAAATGGTGGGCAATACTTTATGGGGCTCGGTAGTGGCAAAGATAAAAATAGCGTGCGGAGGCGGCTCTTCCAGTGTTTTCAGCAGGGCATTAAACGCCTGCTTACTGAGCATGTGCACCTCATCAATAATAAAAATTTTGTATCTGCCACTTTGAGGCGGAACGCGCACAATTTCCCGCAAGTGATGAACATCTTCAACCTTATTGTTTGATGCAGCATCAATCTCAACTACATTCAGTGTCTGGCTTAGCGATTCCCCATCAACGGTATCGTCGATATTATTTATGGCTCGTGCCAATACCCTCGCCATCGTTGTTTTACCGACACCACGCGGGCCGCAAAACATGTAAGCATGAGAAAGGCGGTTCTGTTTTATGGCATTCTTCAGGGTGCTGCTCACATGCTCCTGCGAAACAACATCCTCAAAAGTCTGGGGCCGGTATGTACGGGTAAGTGCCCGGTAATTATTTGCCATTTTATGCTTCTAATTCAGCAACAATCCATTATTTTTGATCTGATGGTGAAAGGTACAAAAATGATCTTCCTTTCGGAACTTCAAACACTTTTTTTGATTCATCTAAGCAAACACTGCAGCGGCGATTATCCCGTTTAATTTTTATCGGAATACGTTAACTTACTCCATCTGATGATATTATCTTTAAAACGCATATTACTCCTGCTCACTCTTATCTGCATTAGTGCTGCTGTTTCCCCTATCTATGCACAGCCGCAGCGTGCATACGAAAGAGGGCTCGATGAGCTCAACCGCGGCAACACAACCAATGCACTCGATATCTGGTATTCTGCATATGACAGAGATGGAGGTGTTGATGGCCGCATTGGATTTGAATTTATCCGCGTGGTGACTGAAAACGAGCTGCGAAGTTATTACGAAGCGGCTACAGAAATGTATTTCAGGGCAATTTTCGATGGAGAGGGGATGAACAGCCGTGCTGCACTGCGGCAGGAGATTGACCGGATGGCACCGATTATCGGGGAGGGAATCCATCGCCAGTGGGTAGAATGGTGGGCCAGCCGCAACCGGGAGCTGGTGCGAGATATGCGCGGCTTCTGGGTTCAAAAAGATCCCACTCCTGCAAAAATCACCAATGAACGCCTTATAGAGCATTGGAAGCGGATCGCCCATTCCCGCAGAAATTTTACCAGAAACAACAATACCGCGTACGGCACAGACGACCGGGCACTAATCTTTGTGCGTTATGGCGAGCCGGACAGAAGGCGTTCCGGCATCCTCACGCTGCAAAGTTTTAATATCCGTTCGTGGCTCGCAAATCAGGCACATCTCTACACAGAGCGAAGGGATGACATGGAATTCAGTGATATTTTCCCGAGGGAGGATGAGGAAATCATAAACCGTTTGCAGAATGCTATTTATGAATTTCACCGTTACCCCGAGTACGAAATTTGGTTCTATACAAACCTCGCTGATTCACAAACAGAGCCGCTCATCTTCATGTTTGGCACGGATGTACGGAATGATCAGTTTTTGATGCAGACCAGCCTCGAAGATTTCATTCCCGAGCGTGCCTACTACCCCGGCCGCGTCCGCCAAAGTGATTCTGTTGAATTTACCCGCGCAGGCATAACACCTGCCCTCATGCTTCAGCTCATCTACTATGAACAACTGGCAATGGTTGACCCATTTTTTGAAAGCAGGCTGAATGAGCTCAGAACCAGAGTATTGGATCAGGGTATCGAAGCATTTCGCGGGATGGATCTTGCATTCAGAACGGAAAGCCAGCAATTGGTAAGCCAGCGGGGCGTTCGGATAGACCGACAGCGCTCAACATACGAACAGGGTATTACGCGAATTCCGCTGGAAGTACACCATTATCGCTTTCTTGATGAAAATCTGGAACCATATCTACTCACGTTTGTGGAAAGCTCCCCGCGCGAAGCATTTATGATTGATTACCACCGAACGAGAGGGCGTAGTTTCGAAAATAACGGCTTACTAAACGGTGTAAATATTCTTGAAGAAAATCCGCTTTATGAGCTTGTGCATAATATCCAGTTGTATGATGAAGACTGGCGGGTATCGGAGGTTTTTGAGGGCCAGCCGGCAATTAACATCAGTTCAGCAAACAGGTATAGCCACTCAGAATCTGTCTTTACCATGCCGCATAGAGGCAGGGTAAACCAATCCGTTTCAGTGCTTCTTATGAATTACGATCCGGAAGCAGCAACGGTTAACGATACGCCATTTCCGCCAGAGTTGAGAGGATGGAACCGTCTTCAGAACAGGCTGCCTGAACCACTGGTCAGCCATACAGATTCTCTCGAAGTTGCCGACCTTGTTCTTGGATATTTTAGTGATGGCCATGTATCGGAGCCGTTTTCATTTGTAGTTGCAAACAGCCAGACCGTACCGTTTGGTGAAACACTTCTGCTTCATTTCGAAGTGTACAATTTGCAGCGAATAGAAGCACAGTTTACCCAGTTTGAACTAACCTACCGCATTTTACCTGTTGATGATAACGGAAATGTTTTAACAGATCAGACAGAGTTTATTCTCACTCTCAATTTTACCAACGAAGAGAGGCACGTAATCGAAGACCTTCAGATAGAAACCGCCGATCTCTCCCCCGGCCTTTACGAACTTGTTGCCCAATTTACAGACATTGAATCAGATCAAAGCAAGCAGAGAAATATTCGGTTTGAGGTTATTGAGTAACTTAGATTTGAAAGGTTAATTTACTGAATCTCGAGTTTTACCTGCTTTCCCAAAGCCTTCGCATACTTTGCCAGTGTTGAAAGTTTGATGTCTTCGGCATGATTTTCCATTCTGGAAATTACGGATTTTGTGGTATTCAGCTTTTCTGCAACGTCTGCTTGAGTAGCTCCCATCTCTTCACGTGCCTGACGAAGAATCACACCGATTTTAAAGTTCAGATATCCTTCTTCAAAATTCTCTGCAAATTCCGGGCTTTCTGCTTTTTTCTGATCTATAAAAATTTCTAAATCGTCTTTCTTCATTTTCTTTTCCTCCTATGGTAATCTCGTTTTCGCTCTTCAGCAGTTTCAATTTCTTGTTTTGGGACTTTATTCGACTTCTTGGCAAAGCCACTGGTTAAAACGATTAATTTCGGCCCATCAAAAAAACCGAGTAACCTAAATGTGTTATTGCCAATAGTGGCACGGATTTCCCTAATCTTATCCGTGCTTTTTAGCTTTTTAAGGTACTGTGTTGGTACCTGTTCTAATTCACGAACTACGCGCAATGTCCAGGCAATTTTTTTCGATTGCTTATCAGGGAGGCCTTTGAGAAAATCTTCCACTGGGGAATTACCGGATACTGTTCTGTAAAAATGGATAACGCGCATAAACTAAAGTTAGCATATATGCGAACATTATCAAGAAGAAAAATTCAGAAAAATATTCAAAGAAATGAGTACAGATTGAGTTATAAGAATTCCAATCAATTCAAAATTCATGAATGCATGTACTGTTTTTCCAAGAAAATTAGTTGTCTTGAAAGTGATACAAATTCTTATTTGTATCCCGAAAAATTACTCTCTGAATTAAGATCGAATTGAGGTATAAAGTGTAAAAACAACTAATTCACCGGCTAAAAAATCATCAGGCTATTCTCGTTTACCCATCCGAACATGCCGTTTTCGAGCCGTACGTACTTCCAGTTTTCAACGCCGTTGCTCTCTGAAAAATCCACCCGCATCGTGTAGCCTTCATAGGCGATACTCACAACGGCCGACTCTTCATTTGGCTGCTGAAAAACTGATGCCTGTCGTTCAATCATCACGCCGGTGCCGTATCGGTTTTGTTGATAGTTGATGATGAGCGCAAAAATGAATAGCACTGCTGAAAGCCCAATTACAGCAGATCCTGTTTTTCTTAGCAGTTTCCTGAAATCTTTGCGAAACCAAGAACCGATAATCAAAGCCACACCAATGTAGAGAATGAACATCGCAGTGAGGGTTATCACCATCAACCCGAACCGGTTGGCCAGATATTCAAAAAAACGATCCCAGGGGAGGGGCGGCAGAACAGCGGACCGCCGGGAAAACCGGTCATTAACAAACTCAAGCCCATCACGAGCCAGTTCTTTGGTTTCACTGTAGGTTTCTGCTTTAAGCAGGTAGAATTTGGCTACCCCGAGGGAATCGAGCTGAGAATAGGCAACCCCAAGGTTCAGCCACAATGCACCCGAGTGGTATCCATCTTCAGCGATGGATTTATAAAGTGCAATGGCATCTCTGTATTGGCTCTCTTCGAGCAGGGTATTGGCTTCATCAAACCGGGACTGTTGCGCAAAAGCGGCTGTACCCAACAACAGCCAAAGCAGAGAATTAAGAATGAAAACGTTGATTCTCAAATCTTCTCCTTCAGTTCAGCTATTAGTTCTTCGGTTTTTAGGATATCCTTCCGAAAATCTTCCTGAGAGCCGGTGGGGGCGTAGCGAATTGTAGCGCATTTATCTAACAGGTGCCTTGTCTTCTCTTTCAAGCCATGAGGCAACCCTTTTTCTGAAGCCTGCTCAATTAGCTGCTTATCAGAAATACCTGCAACCGGCAGGGTAAGCCTGTCTGCCACAAACGTGAACAGGGCATCATGCAGGGTTCCGTAGATCTCTTTTGCATCATTTTTTTCTACCAGGCCCCGGGCAGTTGCGCACTTTTCCGTTGCACGCTCTTCAGCAAAATATCTTCTGGAAAAGGCAACATCCGTTTCTAACCGTCTCATCTCTTTTCGTTTGATGAATGCCACAACAAGGGCAGCAGCGGGCAACAACAAAAGCAGCCAGAACCAAATTCTGCTAAATACAGAAACAGAGGTACTGTTGCTCCAAACAGCCAAACCGGTTACCGGTTGCAGCTGTGCCGATTGAAGTGAAACCTGAGCAATCTGGTTGGTTTGAGCCGGAAGTGCTTCAAATCGAAGTTCCGGCAGTGTGGTGTAGCTGTACCTGCGGGTTTGCGGGTTGAAAACTGCCACGCGTTCTGCCGGTATGATGTACGTTCCCGGCGCCCGCGCGGCCATAAGTTCGGTAAATGTTTTCTCCCCACGAATAGTTAAACCGCGCCGTTCAATATTGCTGCTCTCTTGCGGAGTGTAGAGCTCAAGCCCATCAGGTAAATTAAAGTTTGGCCGGCGCACCAACGGGATATTACCTGCGCCTTCAATGGTAGTGATCAACTCGATTGATTCCCCGGTAATAACTTCCGTATCAGATAATCTTCGTTCTACTCTAAGATCCCCCACGGCATTCATGGTAACTGCATTTTCAGCAGCAGGGAGCGGAGTTACATTTAGTGTAACCGGTTCCGATTCGAGTGAAACCCGGCGCTGATTGGTACCTGACCCAAAAAAGCTGCCAAAAGGGTCGTTGCGCGATGGTTGTGTACGTATACCAACACTCAGTGGAAATTCAGAAAGGGTTAGCTGGCCACTGCGGGATGGAAAAAGGGCGTAGCTAATCAATGTGGCAGTGCGGTAACGAACGCCATCAATAATTACGGTTTCAGCCTGAGGCTGCCGTACATTTTGCAGCTCCTCTTTCCAGAAGCCATCGGTTCGCCAGCCTGCCGTAGGTTGGAATGATGTTACCTCAATGCCCTGCCTGAAAAAGAGATTTAAACTCGCCACAATTTGCTGGCCGGGCACCGGGTTCGTTTCATCCACAGAAATTTCTAAGTAAATATCGGGGCGTTGTCTGCGGCCGTCTTCAGTAAGCTGTCCGCGCTCAACAATCTCTATGTTAATGGGGTTTGTAGTTTGCTCTTCTCCATCAATGGAAATGCGAACCGGTGGAATGGTATGATTCCCAACATCACGTGCGATAAGGTTGAATGTGTAGGTGGTTGAAGTAGTGGTGCGCCCGTTAACGATAGAGATACTTGTGCTTCGCGACGGCGTGGAGGATAGAATGCGGACTCCATCAATTGAAGGAAGTACGGGCAGCCCAACATTCCTCATTGAAGTGCCACTCACTTCTACATCAAGTGTGAATTGCTCGCCGGTAAAAATTCGGCTTTCTGATACAGTTGCCTGCAGCTGAAAATCCTGCGCTACCACTTTACCGGCAAACAGAAATATTGCGAGCCAGATAAACAGGCCGGCTTTTCCTAAAAATCCGGGTTTACCAGTCATTCTCATTTCGGGAAGGTGGCCTTGATGATTCTTTTTTCCTGTTTTCGAGAAGTTCGCGTTCGAGCTGTTCAAGCGCATCGAGAATATTTTCTGCCTCTTCGGGGGTCATATCCAGCGGGCGCTGCTCCTGTTCGCCGTCACCGCTTTGATCCTGCTGCGATTCGGGCTGCTGATCCATTTGAGGGTCCTGCTGTTGATCATCCTGCTGATCCTGCTGCTGGTTATCATGATCTCCGCCATCACTGCCGGAGTCATCCTCGGGCTGCTCCTGCTCGTTTTGCTGCTGCCTTTTCACGGCGAGCTCAAAATTGTGCCTGGCATCTTCATCATCAGGGTTTTTGATGAGTGCTTCGCGAAAGTAGTTTAGGGCTTCCTCATAGTTTTCATCTTCGGTAAGCATTCTGCCCATGTTGTAGTGGGAAAGCGATTGCTCCAATGGCGATTCGGTAAGTTCATTGAACCTGCTGTAAGCATTAGCAGCCTCCTCTCTCTGGCCCAACCGGGAAAGTGCATTCCCGAGGTTAAAATGCAGCCGCGCATTATCGGGGTCCTGCTCAATAGCCTGCCTGTAAAGCTGTACAGCTTCAGCATAATCGCCTCTTTCAAAAGCGGCATTGGCTTTTCGGCCATCATTTACCGCTGATGCCGTGAGAAACGTCAATAAAAGTATGAAGCTTAAAATTCGCATGGCATTATCTAAATCTTTGGAATAGAACCGTAACGTCTGTACGCTGAAATGAGTATAATCGGTTTATAAATTCTGCTCGATCAATGCCAGGGTTTCATCATCGAGGCTGAGATTGGTAAACACGTTGGATACATCATCATTCTCATCAAAAAGATCCATCAGCTTCAGGTTTTTCTGAGCCGTTTCGGGATCGGCAGAAACCTCAGTCATAGGAATTCGCTGGAGCTCGGCTGATTCAACCGGTATTCCCTGCTCTTCAAGCTCTTTTCTTACTGAAATCAACTTTTCGCGCGCTGTGAACACTTCAATAAAATCTTCCTCGATCTCAACATCATCAGCGCCGGCATCGATGGCAAGAAGCATTATTTCTTCGGCATCCAGCCCTTCACTGTTAATTTTGATGGCTCCTTTCTGTTCAAACAGGTACGCAACGGATCCGTCCGTACCCAGGTTGCCGCCATGTTTATTGAAGAGATAGCGGATTTCGCCAACAGTCCGGTTCAGGTTGTTGCTTGTGGCTTCAATAAAATATGCAATGCCACCAGGGCCGTAGCCTTCGTAGGTAACCTCTTCGTAGTTACCGGAGCCGTCATCAAGTTCGCCGGTACCTTTTTTGATGGCGCGCTCAATATTGTCCTTCGGCAGATTTACGCCTTTTGCATTTTGTATGGCGAGTGATAGCCTTGGATTGGCATCCGGGTCGCCGCCGCCTTCACGTGCTGCAACAGTGATTTCGCGTATGTGTTTGGTAAACGCTTTTGACCGCTTTGCATCTTCCCGCGCTTTGCGATGTTTGATGTTAGCCCATTTGGAATGTCCTGCCATAATGCTCTGTACTCTGATATTTCGTTAATTTGAAACCATCCCAAATATACAGGAAATGATAATTTTCACCTAACTACACCTTTTTAAATTGATGATTCTGAAACATTAGACAAAAGGCATGTGTGCGAGTTGCCGACTCACTTTTAAGTTTAAGTTTCGGGCATTATAAATTGTGCGAAGATTTGTTGCCATATTCCTGAAACATTATTCAACATAGTGGCATAAGTCTATATATGCATTCTTCACCAATTTAAAATGCAGCTTCTTGCACTTCATTTCTTGAGGTAATAAGTTGATGTAATTCAAAAATCAAACCGGCAGGTGCAGCGTATGAAATTCTTCAAACCATTGTTTATTGTGATTGCAGTGATTGTGCTGCTTGGCAGCTGCGCGGTAATTGAACTTGCACTTCAGGGAGAATCGGAAACCGATCCTCAGGGAGAAATACTCAGCGCACCGGATATGGCCGATATTACCGCCGCTGAAGTAACCACAGATTTTACAACGATGGTAAACCGTGCACGGGGAATGCGGGCATCCCGGATAAGAGGAATGAGCAGCAGTGATCTCGCTGCACTTGGCGCGCCAATATTGAGCGCAACGGCAAATACCATAATGCTGGATGATGATACTCTCGAAAACCTGGCTGAAATTTCAGCTGCTCTGGCAAGTGATGATGTCAGCTTGGCCGAAGCAAGACACCGCACAATCAGCCAACGAATTGTGGCGGCAGTTGATCGCGCCGGTGGGGACTCTGGAAAAGATTTTACTGTTGAAGATATCCGCGAAATTTTGCTGGCAATAAATGAGAATAATTTCAGCCAAACGTGTAGTGACTTGTTCAATATGAGCGGTTCAACGGTATGGCTCTCACCCGGTGAGAATTTGAACATCGCCAATATGATCTGCCCGCCAGGCACTACATTTTTTATTTTGGAGGGCACACACCCGGGGCAGATGGTGGAATCATCAAAAGAGGGGAACCGGTGGATTGGCGTTGGCACGGCAGTTCTTGATGGGGAAACCAACATACAGCGGGCTTTTTCAGGTGGCATGTCGGGCAATACTATAGCGTGGTTGCAGATACAAAACTATACTGATCACGGAATTTACTCTACCCGAAGCGTTGGTACGGATATGCATCACATAGAATTCAGAAACATTGCCACCGATAAACACGGGCAGGAGTTTGGCGCGGTTATGTTCCACAACTCAGAAGATATTACGGTGCGTGAATCTTACATCGAAAATGCGGCCTCCGGTGTGCGGTTTCGTGATAGTAACGGGCCGCTGGTGGTAACAGGGAACCGTGCTTTAAACTCAGGCAGAAATTTCTTTCAGTGCGATAAGTGCAATGGTGCGGGTATCCGTATTAATGGAAATGTGATGGAGCATACCGAACAAACAGGCCAGGCACCACTCGAAGACTGGATTAACCTCTTTATGTCGAACGGAACGGCCGACAGCTGGATCCAGGTGAACAACAACCGTGCTAAGGGGCATAGCGAATCGGATTCAGGCTCGTTCATTATGCTGGCAGATGCTACCGGCAGTTTTCAGGAGGCGGTAGGAAATATCGGTGTAAATCCCGGCCAGGTTGGGATTGGCATTGCCGGCGGGGTGGACATCAGGATAGAGAACAACAAGATGTTCAGCATCAGCTGGGCGGAGAGCAATGTGGCATACTACTCGGCTGAGTATTCTTCACCGTGTGGCAATCATCAGTTTACGCCGGGTTCCAATGTGGCGCATTGGAGAAATGCGAATGGTACGCTCAACAGGGCATGGTCTGACGGGCGCTGCGGCCTTACCAATGCCGATATACGGGCTTTGGTTCGTGAAGACCTGAACATGGGTGAGGAGATTTGGGAGGAGTGATTGGTTTGCCTACGAGATAGAAAGGATTTTACGAAGCAGGAGCTTCGTTTGTACGGGTACGGATGTTTCAAATCTATTTGCAGCAGTAAAATCGATTGAACAATTCAGAGCGTATAAGCGTTAATTAATTTGTACATTTTAAGGATTCGTACACTGTGTACCGATATGCATTAATTTTCCGAAACATTTACGCTCCATGAATATAGGAATTGTCTGTTACCCAACCTTTGGTGGTAGTGGCGTGGTTGCCACCGAACTTGCTAAAGGGCTTGCCAACCGCGGGCACAATCTTCACATTATAAGTTATGCCCAGCCCGCACGGCTCGATTCTTTCCGCACAGACATCACCTACCATGAAGTAGACCTGAGTACATATCCCCTGTTTGAGTACCCGCCGTATGATCTTGCGCTTGCCAACATGATGGTAAACCTGATTCAGCATGCTAACCTCGAGGTTTTGCATGTGCATTACGCCATTCCTCATGCTACCAGTGCATATCTGGCAAAGCAGATTTTAAATGGAAAAGCGCCAAAAGTGCCGGTTATAACTACGCTGCATGGCACAGATATTACTCTTATCGGCAGCGACCCCACCTACAAGCAGGTTGTTGATTTTTCCATCAACCAAAGTGATGGAGTTACCGCAGTTTCTGAGTATCTGAAGAATGAGACCTACCGCTTGTTCGATATCAAAAAGGAGATTAAGGTAATCCCAAATTTCATCGACCTGGAAAGGTTCAAAAAATCGAAAAAAGAGCATTTCAAGAAAGCGATCTGTCCGGATGGTGAAAAAATCATCACGCACGTTTCAAATTTCAGAAAGGTAAAACGGGTAGCGGATGTAGTGGCTGCATTTGACCAGGTTTTGAAGAACGGAGTGAAAGCCAAACTGCTGATGGTGGGCGACGGGCCAGAGCGTGCAAAGGCAGAGAAAAAATGCCGCGAATTGAAAATGTGTGATCACGTGAGATTTTTGGGCAAACAGGAGCAGGTGGAAGAGGTGCTGTCTGTTTCAGATTTGTTTATGATTCCATCAGGCAGCGAAACATTTGGCCTGGCTGCACTTGAAGCGATGAGCTGTAGTGTGCCGGTGGTGAGCTCCAATATCGGGGGCTTGCCGGAGGTCAACATCCACGGAGAGACCGGATTTCTTTGCGAACTGGGCGATATTGAATGCCTTGGCAGCTGCGCAACAAAAATACTAACCGATGAAAAACTGCACGCCAAAATGGCCGCTTCAGCCCGCAAACGTGCTGAAACTTTTGAGTTGGATAAAATTGTAACCGTGTACGAAGAGTATTACGAAGAGATAAAGGGTTCTTTGTAGAAGTGGCGTTTTAAATTCAATTCGACTCTTCATCTTTTTTCTTTTGTCTTGAAACAAAAGAAACAAAAATTCAAGACTGTGAATCACTTGGCGGCGGACTTTTCATCCACGCGGCGTCATTTGTATGGTCCATCAAATTCATGAGCTACAATCAGAAATCCAGCTGGTGACAAATGATGCCTATGCGTGTCTGAAAATGCCCTGTTCCCGCCAACTGATTCAAGGCCGGATTTTATGGTTTTCAAATTGTTATTAGGTATAAAAATTTTATCCATCTATTTAGTTGCTATTCAGCATTCCACATCTCATAAATATTGTAAAAACCCTGCTTATCTTGCATTTCTTTTGGATATTGACGCACCCTAATCGCAACACAAATATGTTTATATGAAATTATTTAGTACCACTATTGTGGCTGTGGGGCTCTTTTTTGCATCTCTTTCAATAACTGAGTTTGCATCAGCCCAGCAAAAGCCCAACTTTGAACTTGCCGAGCGTTTTACAGGTACCAATATGCAGAACATGACAGGCAGTACATTTCTGCGTGCTAACTGGATTGAAGATGAAGACCGCTTCTGGTACGAATGGGAAGATGGAGACAGAAAGCGCTGGACATTTGTTGACGCCGAACGCCGCTCTTCGCGTCCGCTTTTTGATGAACAACGAATGGCAGCAGAGCTGTCAGAAGCATTTAACCGTGGGTTCAATGCGAATGATCTTGATCTGAAAGGTTTTGATTACGACACAGGCCGCCAGCTCTTCTCCTTTCATGTAGATAGCATTGAATTTAAGTACTATATAGACCGCGATGAGCTCATAAAGGGTGATTCTCTTCAATATGAAGAGCGTGAGCCATGGGCAACTTACTCGCCGGACAGTACCTGGATTGCCTTTGCACGAGAGCACGATTTATACGTGATGAGGACTGATGATCCTGACAGCAGCGAAATTCGACTTACTGAAGATGGTGAGCGCTGGTACAGCTTTCAGCAGAGCCACGGAGATACAACATCCACAGAGAGGTTACGGTCGCGCGCTGTATGGTTTGAGGATTCAAAGAAACTGTATGTAAAACGGCAGGACTGGCGCGAAGTTGACGAACTTTGGGTAATTAATACCGTGGCAAATCCACGCCCTGAGCTTGAAACCTACAAATACAACATGCCGGGTGAAGACAACCACTATCAGGATGAAATTCTTGTATTCGATATGGAAACAAAAGAGCATGTTCGTCTTGATACCGATAAATGGCCCGATCAATCCCTTGGAGGAGTTTACTTTAATGCAGGCGGAATTTTCACATCAGAAAAATCAGATTATCTCTGGATTCTTCGCCGAACCCGAACCTGGGATGAGGTTGATGTGATAAAAGCCAACACCACTACCGGCGAAACCGAAGTGCTTTGGTCAGAAAAAAGTGAGCCCTATTTCAACACTCGCTATGCGCAGCTTGGCATTATTAACGAAGGTGAAGAGTACATCTGGTGGAGTGAACGGACAGGCTGGGGGCAGCTTTACCGTTACGACAGCGAAGGTAATCTGCAAAACAGAATTACTGATGGCTTTTTTATGGTGGGCGATATTGCAGCCATCGATACCACGGCATCAACTATCTTTTTTGAAGGATTTGGCAAGGAAGAGGGCAGAAATCCGTTTTATGCACACTACTACAGTGTACGGTTTGATGGCTCCCGGCAAACACTCCTTACCCCGGAGGATGCCAATCACAACATCAACATCAGCGACAGCCGAAACTATTTTGTGCAAAACTACTCACGCCCCGATAAGCCAACTACGGCAGTACTTCGCGACAGAAATGGACGCGAACTGCTTACGCTTGAACAAACAGACATTAGCAGGCTGAAAGAAGCGGGATATAATCTACCCGAAAATTTCTCGGTGAAGGCTAAGGATGGTGTTACCGATCTCTATGGCGTGATGTGGAAACCGGCTGATTTCGATCCCGATAAGAAGTACCCGATCATTTCGTATGTATATCCAGGCCCGCAGGTGGAACCATATCCAAGAAATTTCTCAATTGGGGGCACAGCTGCCCGCGCGCATTCTCTTGCTCAGGTTGGGTTTGTAGTAGTTGCGATGGGTAATCGTGGCGGCAGCCCGCTCAGGGATAAATGGTATCACAACTACGGGCATGATAATCTGCGCGATTATGCCCTGGCCGATAACCGCTACGGAATAGAACAGCTTGCTGCGCGCCATTCCTATGTGGATCTCGACAGAGTTGGTATTTACGGCCACTCCGGCGGTGGATTTATGAGCACAGCGGCACTGCTTACCTATCCCGAGTTTTTTAAGGTAGCTGTTTCATCAGCCGGTAATCACGATAATAATATTTACAACATCTGGTGGAGTGAAGTGCACCACGGTGTAACCGCAACAACCGAAACCGTTACTGTAGAAAATGAAGATGGCGAAGAGGTAGAAGAGGAGAAAACCACCTTCAGCTCGCTAATACCATCAAATGCGGAACTTGCCGGCAACCTGCAAGGTCGATTGTTGCTGGTACACGGCGAGATGGATAACAACGTGCACCCGGCAAACACGTACCGTCTGGTGGATGCACTAATCCGCGAAGGCAAGCGATTTGATATGATGATTTTCCCGGAAGCGCGCCATGGTTTTGGTAGATATACTGCGTACTTCGAACGTATGCTTTGGGACTACTTTGCCGAACACCTGATGGGGTATTACCGAACGGATGTTAACTACAACCTGCCGGATTAGACAGAATTTCTGAACTGGTTAGCAGACTGAGTTCCCCTAATTAAAAGCACCGCCTTTATCCCGAATCAACCCAATTGGGATAAAGGCGAGATGCTTTTAAAACAGTTCAGCTATTCTAAACTCGTAAGTTCTTTGCATATTTGGCAGCTTATTACCGCAACGATCGCAAAAGTGCGCCAAGATTTGTTCTGGTTCTGTAGGTTAACCGAAGTCACCTCAATATTAACTGTAGTAGATAAGGCAGTTTAAAAAAATAGCCCCGGTTTTGCCGGGGCTATTTTAATAATTAGAATTTGTAGAACAGGATCTAAAGCCTGCTAATAAAAAACTATTTGAATGAAACGTACACAGGTTCACTCAGAGATGCGGATTTTTTTATTGCATCTTCAAACGACTTCATCACAACTTCTTCTGACGAGTTTCTTTCCACCTCAATTGTCTGTAGGTCAGCCCGAGGCCCTGCTGCACAAACAACGGTAATTTCCATTGGAGAATAAAGGCTGAATGTTACAAACTGAGCAACCATATTGAGGAAGCTTATCCTTGTTTCAACCCGTGCAACGCCATTATCGCAGTGCCGTTCGGCATGTACAATGCTTGGTGGTACAAGGCCGCCAATAAAAGATGCTGCCCATTTCTTTTGATAAATATCTGATGATGTTTGCGCACCGGTTGAAATTTGTGCGTGGTAGCAGCCGGTGAAAATGAATGATACGGCAACGATAATTAGAACGATATGTTTTTTCATAGGGTAGCTGTTTTTGTTAGGAGTTAAGTTGGTGTTGGAAATCAATAGTATTCAATTGAAGCCTGTAAATCAAGACATAAAGAAGTGTATATAAACACGTAGTGAAAGCAATCAATGTATCTGGGTAACGCAACTAATTTAGCTTCAATGAATTGAGTGAACATATTCTTTTCCCGCTATTTTCACTATCATACTATATACAATGAAATCAAGCCTGTAAAAAATGCAGAGCTGAACTTTCGAATGGTGAACTAAAAATCTGTGCTGTGATGAATAAAAATATCAAGAGTTTACTAAATCATAATTCACTGAAAAATATGATGATTAAGGCAGTACTTTGCGTTATTGTAGCGGTTCTCTTTCACTTTCCTAAACACAGTACGCTTATGGCACAAACATGGAGCCCGAATTGGGATTCTATCACTCAACATGAAACTCCTGAATGGTTCAGGGATGCAAAGTTCGGCATTTTCATCCACTGGGGAGTTTATTCGGTTCCCGCTTGGGCACCCCGGGGCATGTATGCAGAGTGGTATCCCACATATATGTACCAGAAAGATCATCCTGTATCAAAATATCATATAGAGATATGGGGGGAAGATTTTGAGTATGAGGATTTTATTCCACTGTGGAAAGCCGAGAATTGGGATCCCGATGAATGGGCCGGCCTGTTTGAAAAAGCCGGTGCCCGATATGTTATTCCTGTGGGCGAACATCATGATGGTTTTCCGCTTTGGGATTCGGCTTTAACTAACTGGAATGCAGCCCAAATGGGGCCAAAACGCGATTTGATTCGTGAACTTGGTGAATCGGTACGGGCAAGGGGAATGAAATACGGGCCATCATACCACGGTTTACTTAATTATTACACGCCGGAATTTTCAGGCCCCCACCCGGATTACATCAGTGATGATTACATTGAATTTATGCACGCCAAGATCCGTGAAATCATTGATCTTTTTGAACCGGATATTCTCTGGCTGGATGGTGACTGGCTGCAGCCGCTGGAAGTTTTTCGAACCCGCGAGTTAATTGCCTATTACTACAACCAGGCGGAAGAGTGGGGAAAAGAAGTTGCCGTAAATGACCGCTGGGGCCAGGTTCGCGGAATTTTTGGTGATTTCTTTACTCAAGAGTATGAGTACGATGTGATTGACCGGCTCATCGATCATAAATGGGAAAATACGCGGGGCATGGGGCAGTCGTTTGGGTACAACCAAAATGAACGGTTAGAAGATTATTTATCGGTAGAGGAACTCGTAAAACTGCTTGTGGATAACGTATCAAAAAACGCGAATCTGCTGCTGAATGTTGGGCCCAGGGCGGATGGAACCATACCTGAAATCCAGAAAAACTTACTTCTTGGATTAGGTGACTGGCTAAACGTGAATGGAGAGGCAATTTATGGAACGCGGCCGTGGTTCATCGCAGAGACAGCTACAACGGAAGGTGGCCAGGTGAGATTCACCCGAAAAGATGGCAAACTCTACATATTTTTATTAGATAAGCCAAATGCACCGCAGATAACCATTCCGCGCATTTTCCCCGATGACGGAGCTGAAATATCTCTGTTAGCCACCGGCGAATTATTACATTGGAATCTGAGTGATAACAATCTTACCATAAACCTTCCCGGTCAACTGCCGGGAGATCACGTTTACGTTTTGACGATATCTGATGAACCGGGTTATCTTATGAGGCCTACACGGTAGAGTACGCTTTTATGCAAGCACTCATGTAAAATCAAAGCAACGTTAGAGTACCCAATTTTAAAGACTACCGATTTTTTCCATTATGAAAGAATTAACCATTGTTGAAGCAGTCCTTGCCAATAAAACTCATGCTGATGCAATTTTGGAGCTAACCGATGCCTATGCACGCGATGCTATGGGGTTGGGAGAGCCGCTACCAAAATCATCAAAAGAGAATTTAATCAGCGAACTCAGGGAATTTCCGGGCACGCTCTGTTTTATAGCTTTTTCAAACGGAAAAGCCGCGGGCCTTGCAAACTGCTTCTACACGTTTTCAACATTTAAAGCGGCCAAAGTGATCAACGTACACGACCTTGTAGTTATGCCTGATTTCAGAAGTATGGGTATCGGTCAGGCGCTGTTGGGTGCAGTTGAAAAAAAAGCTCTTGAAACCGGCTGCTGCAAAGTTACGCTTGAAGTTCGTGAAGACAATCGTGCACGGACACTTTACGAACGAACAGGCTTTTCTTATGGTGAACCCACCATGTATTTTATGACGAAAGAGCTGGATTAGAGAGGTACATCAAACAGATTCTGCTGCCTTTTGTACGGAACGCCCTATGGGCTCTTTTTCGTCAACCAGATACCAATTCTTTTTCAGATAGGAGTAGATCCATGCTGAGCTTGCAATAAAAAGAACTACTCCAAGCCAGCCCTGGGCTATGTATGGATCTATAGTTTCCCACGGTTCAATCTGTAGAAACTGATCATCAAAAAATATGAACACTACAACAAGCCCATTGTTAATTAAGTGGATTAGTACAGGTATAAAAAGCGATGAAGTTTTCAGGTAAATTAGGCTTAGAATTATTCCGAAAAAGATGGCGCCAATTACATCTAAGTGAAGAATTCCAAAAATTACAGATGAGAGAATAACTCCGGTTTTAAAGCCATATTTTCTGCCAAACCTCTCAACCATGGCTCCGCGAAACACCAGCTCCTCAAAAAGTGAGGGCAGAATGGCAACAGCAATAAAAAGCAAAAGATAATGATATAGCGGAGATTCGGAGGTGGTTTCAAGCATCTCGACGCTGCTTAAGAAATCAAGATAACTCTGAGCAGCGTCAGCGTTAACCAGATTAAGAAATAAAATTGTAACCCAAACCACTGAAATTGAGAAAGTTATCAGCGGAATAACCATGATTACATCTTTGGTGTGCTGCCCGGTGTTTTTCAGAATAGGCAGAATATTCAACTCTTTTTTCAGAAAGGCATAACCGATGAGAACAAGAGGAACAAGATACAGTACTACACTGATTGACAGTTCAAGATAAAAACTGGTCAGAATCTCTCTGAAATTCAGAATTAAAAGTGCTATTCCAAAAGGAATGAGTGAGAAGAGTGCAATAAAAAACGCTTTAGTGATGGATATTTCACTAAAGCGCTCCCTTAGTTTGTAGATACTTTCCTGATGCCCTCCATTATGATCTTGCATGGTTTTTATCTGCCTGACGACTCAATAATATGTTCGATATTTAGATCGAGATGCCGAATGATGCCTATGATCGTTTCGACTGCCGCAACATAAAACTCCGGGTTGATGTTCTCGAAGATATCTGACGGCTGATGGTAGTGCGGATGATCTTCAACCCCAAAATAAACAAACGGGATTCCTTTCATGTGAAAGGGGCCGTGATCGGACGACATTGTCCAGTCTTGCGGGGCGTCGGCATTATCATACCCAAAAAGCACATCTATAGATGCACCTGATGAAGCCTCTTCAATCAGCGGTTTCAAAAACGGGTAGTGATAGGTGCCAACAGCATAAAGTTCATCATCAAAGTTTACGCTGATCATATCCATATTCACATTCAAAACTATCGCATCGAGATCCACGGGGGGATTTTCCACAAAATAGTGCGCGCCCTGAAGGCCTTGCTCTTCTGCATCAAAAGCCACAAATAGGATGCTGCTTTCAGGCTGGTTGTGAGAGAAATATCGCACAGCTGCCATCAAGCCGCCCGTACCCGAAGCGTTATCATCAGCACCATTATAAATTTCACCATCCTGTACACCGAGGTGATCGTAATGAGCAGTAACTACAATAAAACGATCTGGATGCAGGCTCCCTTCAATGTACCCGATCAGGTTAACAGCATTCTCAAATTCCACACCTGTACGGCGGTTTGTAAAGCTGAATGGCTGTTCAAACGTATCCCCAAACATCGAAAGGCCATGAGTTTGGAAGCGTTCGGCAATATATTCGCGGGCTATTCTGTTGCCCTCTGTACCCGGGAAGCGCCCTTCCAGTTCGTCAGATGCAAGGAATTTAATATCGGCCAGTAACTGGGCGCTGTCTACGGTTTCAAAGGGGGCGTCTTGCGCACGGTTTTGATTACATCCGGCAAGAACAAGGATGAGTATCAGGAGCGAAAAAAATCTGAGTTTTACAGCCATCTTGAAAGTATTAAATGTGATAAATGATTTTGATTGTTTAGCAAGGATATTACACAGAAATCAGATGAATGTGTAACAGTTCTGCTTTAGTAACGTAGATATCGTTGTTTTAGATAGTAAGAAGCATAGCCGATAGGACGTGATTCAACATTTGATTTGAGAATAGCTTCACTATTCATACTATTGGCTTAACCGATTTTAATCTCTTGTCCGATATGACAACAAAACATAACCAATCAGAAAAAGGCAGATTTAACTCAAACGATGACCTTCTGAACAGGTATATCTCTGAGAGGGTGGATAAGGCTGAGGAGAAACGAAGGCCTAAAAGGAATTTCAGGCCGAAAAGATTATTAAGGGTTGTCCTTATTGTGTTGATTGGTTTTTTCCTGCTTAGAACCGTAAGCAATTTCTCCATTACCTCTCCCTTTACATCCATTTCAACTGTGTTTAACCCCGGGCCGAGTGAAGAGCTGCTGAACAGAATGGGCGCGTGGATGGATGAGATGGGATATACCGGATTATCACACGACGAGCTGCGGGGACTGCGTGATGAAGGTGTAACGGCAACCTAAATTTCGAACATCCGTGCTCTTGGCTTTGAAGATCTTACTCTTGAAGAGGCAGTGAGCCTTTCCAATGCAGGCGCCCGCCCAACATTTATAGCAATGATGATTGAGCTTGGATACGATGATCTCACCATTGCAGATTTTATCCGTATGAGGCGTGCAGGGGTTACGGCCCACTATACCAGTAATGTGCATGATCTTGGCTACACGGATGTTACGCCCGAGCAGCTCATCAGAATGCGCCAGATTGGTCTGTCAACTTCACTTATTGAGAGGCTGCAACGTGAACGCGGCAGCGATGTAGGGCTCGATGAAATTATTCGCTACAGAATCAGCAATCAATAAATGAAAAAAGCCGATTGCAGACTTTTTGTCTGAACCGGCTTTTTACGAGTAATCAAGCCAAAAAATTATACGTTTAGTGCTGCCTGTGCTGCGGCAAGGCGTGCAACAGGCACCCTGAATGGCGAGCAGGATACATAGTTGAGCCCCTGCTGGTAGCAGAATGTTACACTTCGCGGTTCACCGCCGTGCTCACCACAAATACCAACTTTTAGATCGGGTTTTTGCTTCTTGCCGTTTTTGGTGGCTATTTCTACTAGCTGGCCCACACCTTCAATATCAAGTACCTGGAAGGGGTCTTCCTGCAGAATACCTTCTTTGATGTACTCCCCTAAAAACTTGCCGGCATCATCGCGGCTGTAGCCATAGGTCATCTGTGTGAGGTCGTTGGTTCCGAATGAGAAAAACTCGGCATCTTTTGCAATCTGCCCGGCAACAAGAGCCGCTCTTGGAATCTCAATCATGGTGCCCACTTTGTAGCCGATACTGTCTTCCATCTCCTCAAAAATGAGCGATGCAGTTTTATCGATCACAAGTTTTTGTGAACGGAACTCCTGAGATGTGCCAACAAGCGGAATCATAATTTCCGGCAGTACCTTTATGCCTTCATTTTTTAGCTCAATGGCAGCTTCAATGATAGCACGGGTTTGCATTTCAGTAATTTCCGGGTAGGTAATACCAAGCCTGCAGCCTCTGTGGCCAAGCATCGGGTTAAACTCGCGCAATGAGCGTACTTTCTGAGCAAACGAAGAAGCGCGTATACCCAGCTCTTTCGCTACAGCTTCCACTTCTTCTGCATCCTCAGGAAGGAATTCGTGCAGAGGTGGGTCGAGCAGGCGGATGGTAACCGGCAGGCCGTCCATCACTTTAAAGATCTCCCTGAAATCTTCTTTCTGGAAGGGCAGCAGTTCTGCAAGTGCATCTTTTCTGTGTTCAAGAGATTCGGAAATAATCATCCGGCGGATAGCATTAATCCGTTCTTCTCCGAAAAACATGTGCTCTGTTCGGCAAAGGCCAATTCCTTCCGCGCCAAAATCTCTTGCACGGATAGAATCCTCAGGGGAGTCTGCATTTGTGCGAACTTCCATATCACGGAATTCATCAACCCAGGCCATAAAAGTGAAGTAATCTTCATCAAGTTCCGGTTTGATTACATCCTTTTGCCCCTCGATTACTGTACCCCGGGCACCGTCAATAGAAATCCATTCACCCTCATGGATAGTGATGGTTCCGTTCGTGAAAGCCTTATTCTCATAATCAATGATGATATCGCCACAGCCTGCCACACACGGTTTGCCCCAGCCTCTGGCTACCACAGCAGCGTGGCTCGTCATGCCTCCGCGCGATGTTAAAATACCCTGAGCAGCCGACATCCCGCCAATATCTTCAGGGCTGGTTTCTATACGCACCAGAATTACCGATTCACCTTTCAGGGCAGCTTCTTCAGCTGTTTCTGAATCAAACACAACCTTTCCAACGGCTGCACCCGGCGATGCCGGCAGTCCAATCCCCAAAATAGAGGAAGGAACTACTGTTTTAGGGTCTATTTGAGGGTGTAAAAGCTGATCGAGATGAGCAGGCTGAACATGTGTTTTCACCGCTTTTCTTTTTTCGATAAGCCCCTCTTTTACCATATCAGTAGCAATTTTAATCGCTGAATGGCCATTTCGTTTTCCGTTTCTGGTTTGCAAAATGTAGAGAGCGCCTTTTTGAATGGTAAACTCAATATCCTGCATGTTGCCGTAGTGTACTTCCAATTTTTTGCCCCAGTCGTACAGTTCATCGTAAGAAGCAGGCATGTACTCTTTAAGCTTTTCGATATCCATTGGAGTACGGATGCCGGCAACCACATCTTCGCCCTGGGCATTAATCAAAAACTCCCCATAAAGTTGATTCTCTCCGGTAGACGGGTTTCTTGTAAAATATACACCGGTTGCTGAGTCATCACCCATGTTGCCATAAACCATGGCCTGCACGTTCACGGCTGTTCCCAGAAGGCCGGTAATGTGATTAATCTTGCGATATTTTATAGCCCTGTCGCTGTTCCATGATTCAAAAACAGCGTTGATAGACCACTCAAGCTGCTCATAAGGGTCTTTGGGAAACATGTAACCGGTAGCCTTTCTGTAAACAGCTTTGTACCTGTTTACCAGCTCTTTAAGATCTTTTGTATCGAGTTCGGTGTCATCTTCAACACCCTCGGCCTTTTTCAGGGATTCCAGTGCATCCTCAAACAGTTCATGGGGTATGCCCATCACCACATTTCCAAACATGTCGATAAAACGGCGGTAGCTGTCGTACGCAAAGCGCTCATTACCGGTGTGGTGCACCATAGCTTCTACGGCACTATCATTCATACCGAGATTTAAAACGGTATCCATCATTCCAGGCATCGAAACGGCCGAGCCTGAACGAACCGATAATAACAGAGGGTGCTCTGGGTCGCCCAGTTTGGTACCCATCTGTTGTTCAATGTATTTTACACCTGCTTTCACCTGCTCCTTCAGGTCCTGCGGCCAGGTTGAACGGTTAGATGAGTAGTAATGACAGGATTCCGTTGAGATGGTAAATCCGGCAGGTACCGGTAGGCCAATAGTAGACATTTCAGCGAGGTTTGCACCTTTTCCGCCAAGTAGTTCTTTCATGCTGCGGTCGCCTTCGGCAGTTCCGCCACCAAAGGTATAGACTTGTTTTCTCTTCATTATTTATTTCCTCTTCGTTTTTTTAGGAGATCAGTTTCATATAAAAGAGTCTCAAATGTCAATTTACTTTTCAAATGTTATAATTATGTGAATTTTTAGCTGCTTTCATTTTCCGGTGGGTTTGAATCCAACGGAGTACCTCACTATTTTGCACGCTGCCAAATAACCCTTTTAAAATAGCCTGCTCTATGAATTTTAAAATGCCGCACACCTTAACGCTGCTCTTCTTTTTGATGGTAGCAGCACTTGTTGCCACCTGGATTATTCCACAGGGGGCATTTCAGACAGAGGTGGTAGATGGCAGGCAAGTGGTGGTGCCCGGAACATTCGAAATAGCTGAGGAGGGCGAAATGCTTAGCCCCATTTCTCTATTTACAGCTATACCAAGGGCATTTGCTGCAGCGCAAGATATTATCTTTTTTCTGTTCATTATTGGCGGGGTGATGGCTGTAATTCGCAAATCCGGCGCTATTGATGCTCTTTTGGGCAGGCTGTTAGAAAATCTTGGCGGCCGGCCCGGAGCACTGATTTTTATCGTAGTTTTTGTTTTCGCACTGGCATCGAGTGCGGTTGGTGCATCAGCTGAGTATATACCTTTCGTACTGATTCTTGTGGCGCTCTGTCGAAGCATGAAGATGGACACCATGACTGCTGTAGGAATCATCGTTGCAGGTTATGGTATTGGCTATGGAGCCGCAGCTTTCAACCAATACACTGTGGTTGTAGCACAGGAAGTAGCCGGTTTGCCAACCTATTCCGGCATGGAAGTGCGTCTTGCCATTATGGTGCCATTTGTAATGATTGGTGCACACCATGTATGGAGCTACGCGAGAAGGGTGCAGGCTAACCCGTCTGTAAGCCTTATGGCAGGTATTGAGCCACCCGATGCCGGCGCACCGCCAAAAGATTACCCGGCTCTTTCAGTAACTCATATCGCAATTTTAATCTCATTTATCGTTGCACTTGGGGTGGCTGTTTACGGTATTCGTTACCACGGCTGGTATCTCATTGAGCTTGGCGCGGCCTTTCTGATTCTTGGCATTGTAACGGCAATCATCGGCAGGATTGGGCCCAGCCTAATGGCAAAAGAGTTTGTGATTGGAGCGCGTGAATTAACCGAAACTGCACTGCTTGTAGGTGTAGCGAGAGGCATCGCGCTTATAATGGAAGATGGCGAAATTCTTCACACTATTGTAAATACGCTCTCCGTGCCGCTGGGAATGGTTGGCCCTGAGCTATCTGCTGTGGGTATGATGATTATGCAAACCATTCTCAACCTGTTTGTGCCATCTGGCAGTGGCCAGGCATTTGTAACTATGCCGCTTATGGCTCCGCTAAGTGATATATTGGGAGTTTCCCGACAGATTGCGGTACAGGCATTTCTCTTTGGTGATGGCTTCGCCAACATGATTGTTCCCACAAACGCTGTATTGATGGGAATTCTTGGAATGGCCGGAGTGCCTTATGATAAGTGGTTCAAATTCTGTTTCCCGCTGTTGCTTAAACTTCTGGCATTTGCTGCGCTCTGTATGGTGGGGATGGTAATGTTTGGGTTTTCTTGATACTAATTAGATAAAGCCGCAGGCGGCAGTGTTTTCTTATTTCTGATGATGGGTAGCTCAGGATTTCTCACCTGTGGTTTGATGCGGTTAATCTCATCAATAATTGCCTGATTTTGATAGCGTTCTGCTGATTTGATAAGCAGATCGAAATAGAGCCGATCGCTATCGGTGCGGTCTAAGGGATCGAGAATATCTTCGAAATCGATGTCCCGCATCAAACCGATTAAATAGATTATAGCATCTTCGATGGTTCCACCCCAGAAGCGTGGTGATGGATTGATATCTACCCCGAGATAATCTGCATGGCCATAAAGCTCCATCCATCCGTTTAAATTATAGATACTGTAGTGTTCCGGTTTGGGCCGGCGGGTTTCAAAACGTTGCCTTCCGGTTGAGGCGATCTGAAGATTGAGCCGATTTTTTGATACAGTTTCAAGATGCTCAGCGGCGAACTCTTCCTGGCCGATAAATAGTGAGAATGTTACGAGCTGAACATCATACCAGGTACCGTGGTTGTTTTTTGATTGCATCTCCAGTACTCCAAATTCGCTGTTTCGGAGCCAGTTTACATAGTGTGTAAACCAGTTCTTCAATCCCACCTCAACATCATCCAACCAATTTTCTGATGCCCTTATCAAGGGTACGGAATGAATAACCCTCACCAGCCACCAGATATCGATTACTCCGTATGAGCGGCCTGTGTCTCGTCCCCGAATCATTTGGGCATGCTCAAGATGGGGGAGCATAGCACTGTTTTTATCTATAAACCAGGAGTAGAGTTGTTCGATTGCTTGTTCAGCATAGCTTTCATCACCGGTGATGGAATAGGCGGCGGATAGTAATTCAACCCGTTTAGCCATCTCTATCATCGCAGGCAGGTCGGATGCCTCGCTTCGCGTTTCAGGGTTCACTTCACCATCCCTCCGTTCGTAGGGAAGCCCGTCTACAGAGGATGAGTCCGGCCACCAATAACAAGCCAGGCTCACATAGGTTCCGCGTGGGAAAGGAGTTTCACTAATGAGAGCGGCCGTTGGATAAAGGGGAGGTTCAGATAAAATTTTGGATGCTCGATTCAGTAGGTTAGTAGTGTCACCAAGCTCATACAGGCCATAAAGAGCTTCCGGTTCGGCGATAGTGTAATCAGCTTCACTGCAGAAGGAGAGGCATGCAGATAAGACGGCCAAAACAATCAAATAGCCGGGGAATCGTAAATGCATTATGAATGGCTGTGGTTAAGAACATCGGTTATCATCATAAAAGATAGAGAAAGAATAGATTGAAATTTTATCAAACGGATGAAGATTGGCTGCGTCTAAAGAGCAGAACCTAAACAATCACACAAAAAGGAGAAGGCCATGAAAAAGTTTGGATTGGTATTTATAGTACTGTTCATCATCAATAGTGGTGGATTTGCACAGCCGGGTAATCAATCCGGTGTATGGATGGGAGGAGGCCATAATTTTATCATGAATTATGGTGAGGTGCTCGAATTAACTGACGATCAGAAAAGAGAACTCATTGCAATTAGTATGGAGCATCGTTCAGAAAGAGGATTTGCTCAGCAACAAAACCGAAGAGACAGAGGGCCGGCACTTCGTGGTAATCGCCAGAATAACAGGCAGGGAGCTGTTCGGGGAAGAGGCAATCAGCAGCGCAGTGGAGAGAGATGGGAAAACAGGGCTGATTTACACAACCAGTTTCTTGAGGTATTAACTGATGGCCAGAAAGAAAAGCTGGAAGCTGTGAGGGCAGATCGCATAGACAGTATGCTTGAATTGCGTACCTTGAGGCATGAAGTTATGATTGAAAAAGCCGGTTTAGAAGGCGATAAAGCAGCAAAGGTAAATGAACTGCTTAATGCACATGCCCAAAGCCGTGCTGAACTTGCAGGTGAAAGAGACAGGGAAAGAATGCTTGAATCCCGGGAGGCACTGCACAACGAACTGAAAGAGATATTAACTGCTGCCGAATATGAGAACCTACAACAATTTATGGGCCAGGGACGGCAGGGGAACTGGAACAGAAACAGAGCGCCCGGCTTTAGAAACAGATAACCGGGTTATGTTATGTGCAATACGGTGATTGCGGTATGGATAGAGCGATTAAAGAGACATTTAAACAAGAGATTTCGGCGCTTTATCCACGCCTTCACCGGGCACTAACTGCATATCTGGCAGGAACAGGCATTGAAGCGGAAGATATTTTGCAGGAAACATTCTTGAAAGCATACAAAAATATAGAACAATTTCAGGGCAACTCAGGGCTTTACACCTGGCTCTACTCCATCGCAAGAAATCTGAGTATTGATGAAATGCGAAAACTGAAAAAGGAGAAAGGGCGAAGTGCAACACCGGTTGAGGAGTATCAGATTGCCGGAGATGATTTTTCCCAAAAATCTGACCAAAAAGAGGAAATTCTTCAGCTGAGAAAGGCAATATCACAGCTGCCTGAACTGCTTAGAACCATCGTGGTTATGCGCTCGATTGACGGGCTAAGCTATGCAGAAATTAGTGAGGTTACGGGAATTAATGAACAGACACTGAAAAACCGAATGTTCAGGGCACGTAAAGAGCTTGCAGAACTCATGAAAAAGGTAAACTGATGGACAATAAACGATTAGAGTTAGAAAGAAAGATTATCGATGCAACCGAAGGGTTGTTATCTGATGAGCAAATATCTCTTTTAAAAGATGAGCTTAGCCGGTATCCTGATCTTCAGGAGGGTTTTCTTACGATCATGAATCAGCCTTTATCGCCAGATCTATATGGTGAAACAGGCGATTCAAGCCGGCATCAAAACCAGATTTCAAACATACTCAACGAAATAAGTGAGCTTGATAAAGCCCGGGAAGATTTTGCAGAGATTACCATTCACTGGTTCAGGAGATACGCTATTGCTGCATCGGTTGCTATTCTTATGCTCTCATCCATCTTTTACTTAAGTGTGGATTTAGACGTTTATTATGATGACGAATTTATCATCAGTGATATATTCTATCCGGATCAACCCGGTTATGCAGATGATTATCTGATCTATCTGGATGAAATTTCAAATCAATAGTGCAAAAAATGACTACAGGACAAAAAGCTCTTATTGCATACATAATAATTTTTCTGGTTGGCCTTTCATCAGGCGTACTGATCAGTAATACCTTTTCTGTGCAGCCGGAAAGTGCCCCTACAGAATTTTCTGAGCGTGAAACACGAGGGGAACGCTTTGGATGGCAAAGGCAACGCGGTGAAAGGCCGGAAAGGGGAGATTTTGGAAGTTATATGGCAAGAAGGCTGAGCCTTGAAGCGGATCAGCAGGATGAATTTCTCGGGAAACTTAGGGCATATAACGCTAACGTGAGGCAAACTATGCAGGAGAGGAGAGAAGAAGAAGGACAGGTTATACTACAAAAATACCTGGATTTCAGAGATGAGATAACAGAATTGCTGAGTGAAGATCAGCTTTTACAGCTTGATAGTATGGTGCACCCGGATACTGTAAGACAAAGAGGGGTACAACGTACCATGCGGGAGGGTAGGCAAAACAGATAGCCTCACGTAATACTGCGATACAAATTTTTGGCGAAGTAATTAGGCAACTGCGTTATTAGGAATAAAAGAGTGCACTGCGTTTACTAAATCTGATTTCGACACCGGCTTTTGAAGTAGATTAGAATTACCAATGGTTTGTATGTCATCAAAAGTATCAGAGTCGTTAAGGGCAGTGATGAAGATTACTGGAGTTTCCAGTTGCTCCCGAATTTTTTTTACAGCCTGAATTCCAGTCATGCTTCCTTTTAAATACACATCCATCAGTATTAGGTCTGGCTTTTGCTTGCTTACTTCTTCAAGAGCTTCATCAGCCGAGCGGCATACAGCAGTAATGCCAAAGTTTTCGCTCTCCAAAATTTTTTTGAGTACTGTAGATTGTATAAAACAGTCTTCAACGATAAGTACCTGGCTATTCACTTTTCCAGATGTTTTAATATTAATGTATGGGTAACCTGGGTTGCTTTGCGCGTGATATTGAATTTAAAAAGGCTTGAAAGTAGCTGTTTTTTAGCTTATTCATTCTGGTTTGAAAATTAAGAATAGGCAATAAATATTCAAGGGCTTTGAAAATTATAAGAAAATTCTAACACTTTGTTTTTTATGAGTTCTGACAAAACAGATTGGTACGCATAAAATCATGCATTACAATAAAAATCGAGAGTATTTTGCCAATGCTTCGTGGTTAAACAAAGTTTTAGTTCGTGTGAAATAATCAGAACCTGAAAAATATTTATCACAGCTGATTTTGGTTTAAGTTTAAAGTTTAAGAATGATAAGGCTAGTTCATTTTTTGCTTAATCAGAGTTAAAAGATTGGCTTATCTTTTTATGGGTTCAAAGTGTAAGGAGTTACTATTTATGGATCGGAAAAATTGGCAAGAATACTGAAACTCCGTACATGTGCTATTCGTTATAACACTCTTAATAAATAGGAGACAAAAAAATGTGCTCCGATCTGATAAAAAAATCAGAGAATTAATAACAGACAAATAAAAAAAGAGTATCCATTTAAAACAATGAAGTATTCTATAGTAAAAACAATAACTATTCTTTTTACAGCAGTGCTTATAACCGGCTCTGCGTTTGCTAAAGAGAACAAAGTAACAGATGGACTAATTGAAGCCGTAAAAACAATCGATTTGATTAGCCTCAACGTGTTGCTTTCTGAAGGTGCGGACATTGATACCGTTGACGCTGAAGGGAACACCCCACTGATGATTGCCTCGAAAATTGGAAATCCAAGAATGCTGCGAATTATTTTGGTTCACAACCCGGATGTTAATGCAGTGAACAACATCGGCGAAACAGCACTGATGATTGCCGCTGAAAACGGCCAATATTCCGTAGTTCAGCAACTGATTGAAAATGGTGCCGACGTAAATGCCAAAAATCATGCTGGCCTTACAGCATTGGGCCTTTCTATACGATTTGGCCATAGAGAAATAACAAACCTTCTTAGCAACAGATCAGAGGAGTATTTCTCCAGGTAGTTCGAGATAGTCTTTCGAAAAATCAGATAAAACCCCGGATTACGAAAGTAGTTTGGGGTTTTTTGTTAAGAAAAGAAGCTAATATCTTAATCCTGTTTATAATAACTTTCCTACACACCGAAAGTATTGATTCTCTTTAAAAATGTGCCCGAATAGCTCGTCAATTGCAAGCTGTAAATTTGTCAACTGCATTTAGCTGACCTCCCTCATCCCTACCGGATCCCACTTAAGAATTCGTTCTTCCCGCATACTTACATTTGTAAGCAGAGATGGTGCTGCTGCGCGGAAACCAAATTCCGGATCCTGAATTTGTGGTGCCCCGTTTCTGATCGAATCAAAGAAGTTTACGAAGTGGTCGAGGCGGGAATCGTAGCCTCCTGGTGCGCGGAACTCTTCGGTTTGATTCATTTCAGGGCTGTGCTCTACAGTTTCTTCCTGCCGGGCACGCAGCTGTTCTTCAAACTTTTGCTGATCAGCTTCGGAGAATGTAAAAACAGAGTTGTAGCCGCGAACAAGGTTATCGATGCTTGGATCGCGACGAGGGATTCTGTTCAGCTTAAGTGATGATCCGGGGTTTACTTCAATTGAACCCTCATCACCAATGAAAAGGAACTGTGTTCCGGATCCGCCACCATCAGCAAGATTGCTCTGCAATACGCACGTAAACTCCGGATGGTTTTCTGTTTCAGGGTAGTGATACTGCCCGTAAACGCCATCTTCAGCGTCGCGTCCGTCTAACCATGACCGAAGCCCGCCAAACCCTGATACCATTGTTGGCCCGTAGGAGTTCAAAACGGTGTGGATACCACTGAAAAGGTGTACGAAGAGGTCGCCCGGTACGCCGGTGCCGTAGTCATCATAATTTCTCCACTGGAAAAACCGCTGAGCATCCCAGGGGCGTTGTGGTGCGTGGCCTAAGAAGCCGTCCCAGTCAACATTTTCAGGAGTGGCGAAATCGGGTATGGAGTATTGCCATGCTCCCAGTGATGAATTTCTGTTGTAGGTGGCCACAATCTGGTTAAGCGTGCCGATTGCGCCGGACTTGTACATCTCGGCGGCTTTGTGGAAAATCATATCGCTGCCAAACTGGCTGCCAACCTGCAGAACTTTGTTCGAGCGCCTGTGAGCTTCAATAACAGGATTGCCTTCATCGAGTTTCTGAACCATCGGCTTCTCGCAAAATACATGCTTTCCGGCATCAAGTGCGTCAACAGCCATTTTTGCGTGCCAGTGGTCGGGCGTGTTGATCAGCACAACATCAACATCCGACCGGTTTAGAATCTCGCGGTAATCCCTTGTAGTAAAAATGTCGTTTCCGTAGAGTTCTTTTGTGCGAACCAGCCGTGAATCGTATGCATCTGCTGCAGCAACAAACTTTACACCCGGTACCTGCAGGGCAGTTCGTACATTATAATGTGCGATAATTCCCATGCCGATTGCAGCAACTCGGATTTCATCTTTCCCGGAAAAGAGGTTCTTCCAGCTTTTAGCTGTTAATTCTTTGTAAGGGTTTTGAGCTGCTTTACCAAGGAGAGGAGCCATTGTGAGGCTTGCCATTCCGAGAGCACTGTTTCGTAAAAAGTTTTTTCTTGATTGTTTTGACATCGGTAGTCCTCTTATCTGTTTATTAAAAGTAATTCATCCAAAAGAGCAGATTGTTATGGTGGTTTGTCCCATATATATTAGAGTACAATATCTAAAAAGCGGATGTTTATCAACATAAAATATGTAAAGGCCGGCATACCAGCAGAACAATTTCATCCCTGTGCCCTTTTCAAAAATTGTTTACATTCTTAGCAGCTATCAATACTGCTACTAACCACTACAGCACATGATTAAAGGATTTCGGTTTAAGAAAAATGAGCGCGGATTTTCTCAGAAAACGTTTCGTTTTATGCGGAAAACCATCATCCCCACCACCAAATTTCTTTTCAATCCGCGAATTTCCAATCCACAGAATATGCCCCTTACCGGGCCCTGCTTCATTTACGGGAATCACTCCAACTATTTCGACCCTTTTATGCTAAATGTTGGAATGACACAAGAGCCAACCGCAGGCGTGATGACCCGTGATCAATTCCATAAACCGATACCGCGCATTTTTATGGACAGCATCGGGATTGTGCCAACAAGTAAGTATGTGCCCGAGCCTGGAATCATTAGAAGCGTGATTCGAATGATTGAACAACGGCGCATGATCGTGATTTTCCCCGAGGGAGGGCGCCGGTGGGACGGCAAAGCAAAACCTCTCATCGAAACCACGCTGAAATTATTCTGGAAAATGGGCATTCCGGTTCATCCGGTTCAAATTCACGGCTCGCACCTGCACTGGCCCCGCTGGGCCGATAAATATCGCAGAGGAAGTGTAGAGATGCGTTTTATGGATCCCCTTAACGCTTCCGATTTTGATGACTATAATACGTTTGCTGAGCATTGCCGCGATCTCATCAGTTTCGATGAGTACACCCCCCCGGAAGGTGCATTTCCGGTATCATGCAGCAAACCGGCATCGGGCATTCAGCGGTTATTGTACCGGTGCCCTGAAACCGGGGTTGACGGAGCTGTATTTACCCCCGATGGTGAAACTGTGTATAGCCGGGCTGCATCATACCGCTACAAAATGAACGTTGCTTCCAGGTTGGTAGATAAAGACGGGCAGATTATTTCAGTGATTGATCTGTTTGATAAAATTAACACCATGCCGATGGTTTCTGTACGCCACAAAGAGGGCATTTTGCTCGAAAAGCATGGCAGCCAGATCTATATGATTGATAAAGAGCATCAGCTTGTAAAACTTGACCGTGCCATTGTTGAGCTTCATACAGATCGCTTGATGATTTTTATGGGATCACAAACCTTTAACCTGCCGCTTGAAGATATCCGGTATATTTCTGTTGAGCAGAATCATAAAATTACTGTAACTACCCCAGAGCTAACGCTGCAAATTGATCTTGCCGGGAAGAGTGCTCTTCAGTGGCAGCGGTACATAAACCGCCTGAAGAAAGGTGAAAAACCGGTGGCCTCCCTCTGATGAGTTCGTGGATCGTAGAAATTTCTGCCGGTGAGTTTTTCCTCGATTTTGCCTGGATGGGGGCATTGCTGGTTTTGGCTACATGGCTGCGTAGCAAAATCAAGCTATTACAGCGGTACCTGATACCCGCAAACCTTCTCGCAGGGGTGATAGGGTTGGTGGTTGGTGCAAATTTACTTGGTTTGATTGACCTCACAACCGAAAGGCTCGGCACGTATGTATATCACCTTTTGGCACTGCTTTTTATCGCCCTCAGCCTGCGTGCTCCACGAAAACGGATTGGCCTCTCTTCGGTAAAGTTTGCACTCATTTTTATGTTCGTGTATCTAACACAGGCAATTGTTGGCCTGTTGATTGCTTTCATGTTGTTTTACACCCTGTTGCCTGACCTGTTTGTGGGTATCGGTTTTTTGCCGCCGTTGTCATTCGGTATGAATCCCGGAATTGCTTACACCATCGGTTTGAACTGGGAGCAATTTGGATTTACTGATGGTGGTGTGGTTGGGCTCACATTTTCAGCGGCAGGATTTATCGTAGCCTACACGGTAGGAATCGCTTTGGTGAAACGCGGCATAAACAGAGGCCGGGCGGCATATATAGATGCCGGGAAGGAGCTGCCGGACGATGTTAAGCGTGGCATCGTATCAAAGCCCAAAGCCGATTCGGGAGAAAAAATCACCACGTCATCGGAGAATATTGAGTCGCTAACCTTTCACATCGGGTTAATCGGGTTTACGTTTATACTCACCTACGCCATTGTAAAGTTAATGGAAATGGGGCTGTTGGCGATCGGTGCAGAGGGTGAAGTTTCCACATTATGGTCTTTTCATTTCATTTTCGCGGCCATAGTGGCTCTTTTTGTACGAAAGGTGCTCGACTGGACCCGCGCCAGCCGCGTAGTTGATGACGTAACCATGACGCGCTGCTCCAATCTATTCATGGATTTTATGATTGTGGCATCTGTTGCGGCAATCAGCCTGCTGGTAGTTGCTCAATACTGGCTTCCGTTATTACTCATTTCCATAGCTGTAGCTTTGGTAACATGGGCTGTTATTTCCTATTTGATTAAAGATGCCTTTGAGGAGTTTGAATTTGAACGGTTTGCAGCAATTTTTGGAAATATGACCGGTACACTACAATCAGCGTTTGTGCTGCTTCGCATTCTTGATTCCGGAATGAAGTCTCCGGTTAGCTATAACCTGGTTTATGGCAGTGGCCTGGCGCTAATTTTTGGATTCCCGCTCCTCATACTGATCAATGCACCAGTACACTATTTTAGTGATGTTATACAGGGATTTTGGATAGTACTGTTTGCGCTTATTGCGTATGCGCTGTTATTGGCTGTAGGCTGGCTCTATTTAAAACGGTCCAATTCGGATTAGATTCCCCGCCGCAGCCCTCTTTCAGAAAATCGCCACTCTTCAATTGAGGAATTAACCTCACGGTTGCTCCAGCTAATTTCTGTTTTACGATCCTCTCTTAGGTCAAACATCGTCATTTTAGCTGGGCTCCAAAGCCCTTCAGAAATTTTTTCGAACTGCTCTGCTTCGAGGCGCTTTATCTGATTTCCTTCAGAGTCAAAATAATGAACCGTTCTAAGGGCATACGTCTCTATGATGATTTCAAATTTAACGTAACTGTATTGATCAGAATCGGGCTTATTGGCTTTAATCAGAAAGATTTCTTCGTGCTCTTCAAGCCATTCAAATTCGTAATCATCGGGATTTTGATCACCAAGGTCTTCATACGTAAAATCACTGCCCATGAAGCGGTCGCCTCGTTCGGCTGAGCCGATTGTCTGGATACGTCCAACGGATGGTAGATAAAGGCGTTGTGTGGTACTACCACCTTCATTTACAGATAAAAATGCTGTACCCCGAACATTGCCGGGTGCAGAAAATACGATCAGGCTACTGGTGTCATCTCCGTTATTCTTAATCCATGACTGCATAGTGCGGCTGCGTGTTCGGCCGCGGTTATCGGTAATTACCATTTCCATAACCGATGTTTCTGACTGAATAGAATTACGGCGGTCATCAACCTCTTCAAAAATAGCACGGGCTTCAGCCTCATCGGTAATTCTTTCCTGAGCAACTGATGCAGTTGTGAAAAGTGCAACGATAAAAAGAATAAGTAGAGAAATTTTCATAGATAATGTTGTTTTGGTGATTCAACGAAGCGGAAGGAATTTACGTTCGATGGATCTGCATTTTGGGATATTATAAACATTCAATTTCGGGGAAATAAAAAATTCAAATTATAGGAACGAAACTGAATAAAGTTTAATTTTCTGACTGATATTCAATTTTTGACCGTTAGTCATTTTTATGCAAAAATTATCCCGGAAAGAGCGTGAAAAAAATGCCCGAAAAGAGCACATCCTTGATATTGCAGAGGCAATTATTGCTGAGAGGGGATTTGAAGGCACAACGATGGACGAAATAGCCGAAAAGGCTGAAGTGGGTAAAGGCACACTCTACATACACTTCAAAAGCAAATCGGCAATATATCTTGGCATTTGTGAACGTGGATCAAAACTTCTTAACCAAGAAATGGCAAAAGTATTGCTGCTTGAGGTTTCAGGGATGGAGCTTATTGAAAAAATTGGAGAGGTTTACCTGCAGTTTGTTCAAACAAATCCCGTCTATTTTCATGCCTTTAATTACTACGAAAACATTTTAAATGATGAACTTGTAGCTAAAAGCGAGCTTGTTGATCGTTGTGAGCAGAGTGCGAAAGCAGCTATGACCTACATTGTCCGTGCTTTGCAAATTGGCATGCAGGATGGTTCTATAAAAAGTACATTCGAACCGCATGAACTTGCGCTAATTATCTGGGGTGCTTCAAAGGGCGTGGTGAACATGGCTTTTTTGAAACAAAAGCGTAATCACATGAGAATTCTTGATGAGGTGAACTTCAGCTTGGATACCCTCATACATGGTTTAATCCATCTGTTTGCAACAGGCATAAAAAATGACCATCAGTCAAAAAATTAGTTGAAACTATCAAATTAGATCAACGTAATACTCAGTTGATTCAAAAAAATTAAATTCAGAGTCACAGTTTATTTATGAAAAATCCACTACCAATAATTCTGCTTTCAGCCCTTTTTATTGCAGTGATATCTGTTCTACAGGTAAATGCACAGCCGGTTTATATGCAGAATGGTGAACTACCTGATGAGATTACAATCACTGTTGAAGAAGCTCTGCAGATAGCCCTTGTAAATAATTATATGCTGAGAAGGGGGCTTCTTGATATAGACAATGCAGAAGCTCAGATTCGCGAAGCATGGGGGTCTGTTTATCCGCAGTTGAGTGCATCAGGAAACTATACACGTAATTTACAGACACCAAACCCATTCGCTGGTTCTGATGCAGGCGGTTTATTTGAAACATTGGGTGCCTTAGAGTGGCTGGCATACAACGAAGCAGCCCGTACCGATGGCAATCCCGCTACAGAGCCAATCTCTATTGATGAGTTTTTTGAACGGCAGCAGGCTGGTTTTGAGGAGGCGGGTATCACACCACCGGGCCTTGATGGCAGTAACCCATTCGCAGTTGAGAATCAGTTTCAGTTTGGCTTATCGCTGAACCAAACCATTTATAACGGTGCTGCCTTTGCTGCAATTCGCGGAGCCCGTCAGATAAGAGAACTAAATGAAGAGCAGGTAAAGCTCGACCAACAGACAGTAGCTGACCAAATCCGCACTTCGTTTTATACAGCCCTGCTTGCGAAAGAACAGGTTAACGTAATTAGGGCTAGTGTAGAGCGCCTGAGGGAAACGGTTGATGAAACGGCGAAAGCTGTGCAGGCTGGTGTACTTTCTAAGTTTGACCGTGTAAGTGCTGAGGTTGAACTTGTAAACCTTGAAACAAGCCTTATCGAGGTTGAAAATCAGGCAGAACTTGCCATAAAAAATCTTGCATTGCAATTGGGTATTCCTACCAGAACTACACTGAATCTAAGAGGAGTCCTTGAGTATAACGATAGCATGCTTCCCGAAACACTTGACGCACAAATGGCTTATGAAATGGCTCTTCAACTGCGCCCCGATATCCGTCAAAGTGAAGGGCTAATCGACCTGTTAAATGTAGAGCAGGATATCACAAGGGCGGGCTTTTTGCCGACAGTTAGTGCATTCGCAAATGCTGCATACATCGGGCAGGTGCCATCAAACAGAGTTTCTGTGAGCCCGGTTGAGGGACAGGATTTTACGTTTACATCAGAAACACGCAGCTTTTTTGATAACTCATACTGGAACCCGGCTGTGGCTGTTGGTATTCAATTTAGCTGGCAAATTTTCAATGGCTTCCAAACCAGAATGCGTGTTGAACAGAGCAGAATAGCGATACGACAGGCAGAGATAGATCGTGAATTTCAAAAAAATGCCGTGTATCTGGAGATTGAGCAGGCGGTAAGAAATCTTGAAAATGCCCTGAAACGTATCCAAAGCCAGGAGCGGAATATTGAGCAGGCACAGCTTAACTACGAGTTTGCTCTTTCCAGATTGGCAGAGGGGGTAGGAACGCCACTACAGGAACGGCAGGCATCATCCCTGCTGGACCAAAGTAGGGTTAATTACCTCTCTGCTGTTTACGACTATCTGGTTGCACTCAGCAATTACGAAAAAGCAATCGGTAAACCCATACTCAACGACTAACATTTTTATAAATCACAAAGAACCACTCAAATGCTGAAAAAAGGGACAACATTAGGAATATTTTTTCTTCTATCAATCGCGGTGATATCGTGTGATGGAGAAGCAGAATCAAACAATAATAATAATAATAATGGCGTAAGGCTGATGCCGGTTGAAACGGTAACGATTGAGCAGGGTGATTTTGAAGATTTTATCAGGCTTACGGGAACGGTTGAGGCTCTTGAAGATGCTACCATCTCGGCAGAAGTTTCCGGCCGCATACTTTCCATCAGTAACCGCGGTGATCGCGTACCGCGTGGCGGCGTTATTGCCCGGCTCGATGACAGGGTGATTCAGGCACAGTTCGACGCTGCAAAAACCGGCTACGAACTCGCTGAAGATACATTCAATCGCCTTGAAGCGCTTTATGCAGATTCAATTATCAGCACTCAGGATTTTCGCAGCGCAAGAGCCCAGCGTGACCAGGCAAAAGCCCAGCTGAGTCAGGCCGAAAAAATGCTGCAGGATTCTAACATAGAAGCACCTTTCAATGGCAGAATTGAAGACAGGATGGTAAGAACGGGAGAGCTCATTAACCCCGGTATGCCCGTTGTTAGGTTAGTGAACACCAGCAGGGTTCGTGTTGTCGCAGGTATTCCTGATCGCTTTGCCGGTGAAATTGGTGAGGGGTCTGAGGTAGAAATCAGAATTCGGGCACTTGGCGGCGATGTAATTGAGAGCCGCGTAAGCCATGCCGGAAATGTGATTGATCCG
This sequence comes from Balneolaceae bacterium, assembly GCA_007134085.1. GTDB lineage: Bacteria > Bacteroidota > Rhodothermia > Balneolales > Balneolaceae > Rhodohalobacter. The sequence continues at coordinate 50,421 of SLLL01000009.1, read as the reverse complement.
GACACCCGCACGTTTACCGTTGAAGTTGAACTTGATAACCCTGAAGAGCGCATTAAGCCGGACATGGTGGTTGACCTTAGGGTAAAGCGATCTACGCTTACCGATGTAATTATTATCCCAAGAACAGCTGTTTTACGGGATGAAGAGGGTGTGTCTGTGTTTCGCTCAGCCGAAAGCGATGGCAGAAAAGTGGCAGAACTGGTTGAGGTAAGAACAGGGCTGGCGTCAGGTGCGCTCATCCAGATAGTGGAAGGCATTGAATTAGGCGATGAAGTAGTAGTTTCCGGAATGCGTACACTCAGTGCCGGCGATGAGCTTAATGTGATTGCCAATGAAAGCAACCTGGAAAGGGCAGAGAGATTACGTGCAGCAGACAGGCCTGTAGCATCATTCTAAATAACCTGCGAAAAAGCCCAAAAATATCTGAGCAATAGTAAGCTATGAAATTAACTGAAATCACATTAAAGAACAGAACTGCCATTATTGTACTTACAGCAATTTTGGTGATTGCGGGGGCGTACAGCTACAGCACCATCCCTAAAGAGTCGAACCCAGCTATAGAAATCCCCATTTTTATCGTAAATACCATCTATCCCGGTATTTCGCCAGCGGATATGGAATCACTTGTAACCCAGCCGATTGAACGAGAACTGCAAGGCATCAATGGTGTGAAAGATATCCGCTCTACAACTACAGAAAGTTTTAGCAGCGTTATTGTTGAGTTCGATCTGGATGTGCCCATAAACGAGGCAAGCCAGCGTGTGCGTGAACGGGTTGATCTTGCCAGAACAGACCTCCCGCCGGATGCTGAGGATCCTTTTATTATAGAGATTGATCTGGATGATTTTCCAATCATGACGATAAACCTCTCGGCTGACTATCCGCTTTCACGGCTTACAGAAGTTGCCGAACGGCTTGAAGATGCAGTTGAAGCACTTTCCGGTATTAGGGAAGTAGAAGTGATTGGTAGTACTCAGCGCGAAGTACAAGTAAATGTTGACCTTGCTGCACTGAACGGATACGGCCTCTCATTCGGGCAGCTGGTTAATGCAATTCAGGGGCAAAATCTTACCATCCCCGGCGGTACCGTTGATGTGGATATGATGAGTTATCTGATTCGGGTAAGCGGTGAGTTTGATGACCCCTTAGAAATAGAAAACCTTGTAGTTGCCCGGCCTATGGGAGAGGGCCCGCTTAGCCCCGGCCTGGTTTATATGCGCGATGTTGCAGAGGTTGTTTTTGGATTTAAAGAACGTGAAAGCTATGCACGGCTGCGGGCTTACAAAATTGAAGATAATGGCAGAAAAATTGACCTGCCGGATGAAGAGATCCAGGATAATCAGGTAATTAGCCTAAATGTTAAAAAGCGTCCGGGCGTAAACATACTTGATACGGCAACCGAAGTTTTGGAAGTGGTTGATCAGTTTGCACTTCCCTCAGGCACTACAGTTGTTATTTCAGGTGATGTAAGTGAGGATGTGGTTCAGCTCATCTCTGACCTGGAAAATAGTATCATAAGCGGTATGCTGTTTGTGGTGCTGGTGCTCGTATTCTTTCTTGGTGTAAGAAACGCAATTTTGGTGGGTACAGCGGTTCCATTATCCATTCTAGTTGGTTTCATTGTGCTTGCAGCTACGGGCCAAACGGTGAACTTCATTATATTATTCAGTTTAATTATTGCTTTAGGATTGCTGGTGGATAACTCCATTGTGGTGGTAGAAAATATTTACCGATACCGCGAAATGGGTTACGAACGGTTCGAAGCGGCCAAACTCGCCACAGATGAAGTTGGCTACGCATTAATCGCAGCCACATCTACACTTCTTGCCGCATTCATCCCGATGACATTCTGGCCGGGAATTATTGGGCAATTTATGGGCTATTTGCCCATGACACTGATTATTGTGTTAATCTGTTCGCTTTTTGTAGCGCTTGTGCTGTATCCGGTGTTAACCGCATACCTTGTGAAGCTCGATCATGAGAAAAAGCAGAAGAAATCTGCCTTTGTAAAAGGGTTAAGCATTGGCCTTATCGTGTTTCTTGCTGTAGCGATTGGTATGGCTAATCTAACAACCCTGTTTGTAACCATTCTGGCTGTAGCGTTCTTCTACCTCTCATATAAGTTTCTCATCAAACCGTTGTCAGAAATTTTTACGAACCGCACTTTGCCCAGAGTTCTGCAGTATTACAAAGTGATGATGAGATCATTGCTAAAACGCGACTACAGGCCAAGATTTGCAATGCTTAGAAATACACTTGCATTGGGCAGCCTTACATTGGCACTGCTGCTTGCTATCCTTGGTGGTGTGATAGGAATATTTTCTCCGGCATCAGGCATAGTGTTGCCTTTAGCCGCATTCTTCGGCGTACTTGGATTCATATTGGTGATTGTTCATTTTCTCGAGGCAATATTCAGAGGGGGTAAAGTATCAGTAGTTGTTGGTTTTATACTTGCGTTAATAAATGCCTCTATTCTTTTGATAGTATCTATTTCTACCTCAGTAACATCTACTGTTTGGGTTGTGTTGATGTCGGTACCGATACTGCTGATTGTGGTTGGTACGCTTGGGCTGTTCCGTAAATCGCAGAAACATCTCATTTTGACTGACAACAGGGCATTGCTGCTCAACTCTGTAGTTGCATCGCTTTTTGCTATCTTCGCAATGTTTGGCTTTGCACCAACAGGGGTGGAATTTTTCCCGGAAACCGACCCCAACCGCATCATAGTGGAACTTGAGGGCCCGATAGGCATGAACGTAGATGCGAGCAACGAGATCGCTAAATCTGCTCAGGAGCGTATCTATGAACTAATCAGTAGTGATGAGAAAGTTCGTGCAAACATCGAAAGTGTACAGACAAATGTTGGTGTGGCCGGTGATCCATTCTTTGGTGGAGGTGGCCAAAGCCCGGAACTATCCCGGATAACACTAAATCTGGTTGATTTTGGAGACAGGGCAGAGCCATCAGCTGCTACGCTTACCAAATTGCGGGAAGTTGTTCGCGATATACCCGATATCATTATAAGTATAGAGGGTGAAGAGATAGGCCCGCCAACCGGAGATCCCGTTAATATTGAAGTTTCAGGCGATGATTTCGACGAAATTGTTCGGATAACGCAGGATATCACACAAATTTTGATCGATGCATCAACATCGAACACTGTGCCGGGCCTTGTGGATGTACGAAATAACGTGAGCGGCGGTCTGCCGGAGTACCGAATCCTCGTGGATTATGAAGCTGCAAGCCGTTTTGGGTTAAGCATGGCGGATATCGCACAAACCATTCGTATTGCAAACAACGGCCTTGAAGCAAGCAAATGGCGCGATGGTGAAGATGAGTACGATATTATAGTTCGGCTACGCTCCGAAGACAGGCAGGATCTTGAAAGCCTGAGAAACCTCAATATCAGAACTCAGATGGGAACAAGCGTTCCTCTGGTATCTGTGGCAACATTTGAAGAAGGTTCAGGCTTGGGTAACATCACTCGGTTAAACCTTGCAAGAACTGCCACAGTAATCGGAAAGGCAGCGCCCGGCTTTAGCGGCCCGGAAGTTTTGGCAAAAGCACAGGAAGTGCTTGCAGAGTACCAGCAGAATTTGCCACCGGGCTACACAATGGAGTACACGGGTGAGAGTGAAGATCAGGATGAGGCGTTCGGATTTTTAACAACTGCATTATTGGTTGGCTTTGCCCTGATATTCCTTGTAATGCTTGCAAAGTTCAACAGCATTGTATCTCCGCTGATAATTTTAACCGCTGTTGGCCTCAGCCTTATTGGAGTGTTGCTTGGCCTTATTCTTACCCGAACACCGTTTGGATTGATGACCTTTATCGGGATAATTTCCCTTGCCGGTATTGTTTGTGTGAACAACATTGTATTGCTGGACTATGTGAAACAGTTAACAGAAAAGGGGCTTAGTAAAAAGAATGCAATTATCGAGGCAGGTTTAATCCGCTTCCGTCCTGTAATTCTTACAGCTTTAACTACCATTTTAGGTTTGGTTCCGCTCACATTTGGAATCAACATCGATTTTGTTGAGCTTTTTACCAGCTTCGATCCAAAATTCCAAATTGGTTCAGAAAACACAGCTTTCTGGGGGCCAATGGGTATTGCAATTATCAGCGGCTTAACGTTTGCCACTTTTCTTACACTTGTTGTAGTACCGGTTATCTACTCAACGTTCGATTCTGTATCGAAACGAATTGCATCTTTGAGATAGCCACTTCTTAAAATTTTTGAGCAGATCTTACAATGTACGGTCTGTTCAAAATTTCTTATTTTTGGCAATCTAATCAGAACAGATTACTAAATAAACCACATTGTGATACAACGTCCGCAAACACTCTATCTGCTTGCTGCTGCAATTTTTAACTTCGCTGTTTTTTTTACTTCACTCTACAGCCGTGCGATGGCAGACCCTGCCCAATGGATAGGGTGGGGGTTGGCAACTTCGCTTACACTTGTTATGCTTATCAGCGTTGCAGCGATTTTTCTTTACAGTAACAGGGCAAAACAGCTCACTGTGGTTAAGTCAGCAACGTATCTTCAAATTGTGGCCTTAGCTGCTATAGGAGGGATAATAGTTTCATTCGGAGGTTTTGGGGCTTACTTGCTTTGGGAAGTTGTGGGTACTCTTTTCGTTTTTCTGGCTTTGCTGATGCTTTGGCTTGCAGGCAGAGGGATTAAAAAAGACGAAGACCTTGTAAAATCGATGGACCGGATACGGTAATTCAGTTTGAATACCTACACCAACTCAGATACGCCTGTTGCTAAGGTTACATTATTGCTCATAGTTGGGTTATTAACATTTGGTTTTGCCCCAATTCTGGTACGCTTTGCAACCGATGTAGAAGCACTTACCCTTGCAGCCTTACGAACCTTTTTTGCGGTACTCTTTCTTATTCCATTCTGGCTGCCTAAACGATTGCCACTGAAACAATTGAAAGAGAATGGTGCCAAGCCAATTTGGTTAATTGCTGCGGGAGTATCACTCGGCCTGCATTTTTCACTCTGGATCTGGTCACTCCACTACACATCAGTTGCATCGGCTTCGGTGCTGGTAACCATCCATCCCGTGATGTTAATTGTTGCTGAAAGCCTCATCTTCAAAAAGAGTTTCAGGCCTTTAGTGTGGATTGGGGTTTTTATTGCCTTTAGTGGGTCTGTACTGCTTGGAATTTCAGATGATACTCAAGCAGGAATGTTTCCAAATGCATTACTTGGGAATATTCTCGCATTCTCTGCTGCAATAATATTTGTAGTCTATTTTCTGATTGGCCGAACTATAAGGCAACATACAGAATGGATTGATTACGTTTTTTACGTGTATCTCTACGCTGCGATAACATGTGTTTTACTTGCGATCATTTGGTCGGGTGGATGGCCATACATCAGTGGGGTTGCACTTTTAGTAGGAATAGGGCTCGCAATTGGGCCTACAATCATTGGCCATGGTTCTATGAACTATGCGGTTAAATATGTATCACCAACTCTGTTATCAACACTGATTCTCTCAGAAGCTGTAATCGCGGCTATTGCAGCTTACCTTATTTTTAATGAGGTTCCGGCAGCTTTGTCAATCGCAGCAATGCTTATCATAATGACAGGGGTGGCATTCAGCTGGACACGCAAAATTACACGAAAAAATAACGCATAATCTGTGAATCAGATCTTCGAACCTCCCCAATATTTGCCATTTTTTCTAAATTTCATCTTACAAAAACTCCAATGAATTTCTGAGTAAGCAACAAAGATAACCTCATAAGCAGCAATTGATTGTACAAGAGAAATAGCCCTACAAATTAAAATTTCAGAAGGGCACCACTCTTCAAAATTTTGGTCATATGAAACAAAACAGGTATTTTTAACGTTGAATGAAGCTAATTAAATATCAATAACTACGTCGAAGCACGTTATTTAGCAACTAAAGAGAGAATCACCAAATTTTAGTTCGTTTATAATTTCTTATACAGATTACATTGGATAAGCAAGGTTGAAAAAAGAAAGTATCGATTTGGATGCGATAACTATACACGTTGCCACATTTACTTTCTCTATTGATAACGAACCTTTTATATATGAATACAACACCACTTCCATTAAATAAGTACAGTTTCTTAGTTATAATTCTGCTGTCCTTTTCTCTCATTCAATGCAAAAGTGACAAGGAACAACCAGATCTTTCAAGAAGCGGTTTACTTACACAATTTGAACCAATTGAGCGAGACTTTGCCGATATTAAAGCCGGTGGCGTCTTGAGGATGATTACCTACTATAGCTCAAATACCTATTTCTTGAACCAGGGTATTGAAGTTGGTTTTGAATATGAACTTCTCAGAGAATTTGCCCGCGAGAATGATTTAGGGTTAGAGGTCATCATACTGGGCGAAAATGAAAACCCATTTGATCTGCTAAACCAGGGAGTGGGAGATGTGATTGCTGCAAATTACACCATAACAGACGAGAGAAGAAAGGTAGCAAACTTTACACGTCCATATAATATTGTTGATCAGATTGTGGTCTATTCTGTTGATCTTCCGAACAGGCCAGAATCTCTGGAGGAATTATCTGGATCCGGCATTCCGATATCAGTGAGAAGAAACAGTTCATATTATAACCGCCTGCTTGACCTCATCGAGGTAGGGTATGACCTGGAAATTGACCTTTTACCCGAAAATATGGATACGGAAGCTGCTTTGGTTCAAATTGCCAATGGCAATTTACGGGCTACAGTTGCGGACGATAATATGTTTCATGCGGCCAACAGATACATGGATGGATTATTTGAAGGCCCGGTAATTGCTGAATCAGACACGATAGCATGGGCAATTCGTACCAACGCCCCTGATCTTGAAAACCGAATGAACCGCTATCTTTACAAACACTTCAGGTTTGTGGCGGAGGATAACAGGCCAAGGCGATCTACATTTCTCAATATTCTCCGGAGAAGATATTTTGAACAAAGCCGCCAAATGGCAGAATATTACAACCCCGAATGGCAGTATCAGTCAATGGGCATAATCTCACCTTATGATGATGTTGTAAGGCCAATTGCTGAGGAGGTAGGTGTAGACTGGCTACTTGTAACAGCAGTGATAGCACAGGAGTCGGGCTTTAACCCTGACGCAAAAAGCTGGGCCGGAGCTGTTGGCCTTATGCAAATTATGCCACAATTTGTAGAAACACCTTACGAGGATTTATACGATGTGGAAACAAGCATTAGGGTTGGTACTCAGATACTCAGAGATCACCTCGATCACTATGCGTACATGGACAGCACCAACCAGATTGCCTTTGCACTTGCAACCTATAACGTGGGTATGGGGCATATGGCAGATGCCCGCCGCCTTGCTATAGACCGCAACCGGGATCCGAACGAATGGGAAAATGTGGCAGAGTCTCTTCTAATGCTTATGCAGCACCGCTATTATCAAAATGCAAGGTTTGGATTTGCCAGAGGAATTGAACCCGTTCGTTACGTGGAAGAGGTTATGAACCGATACCGAACCTACGAAGCGGTTCTGGCCCTCGCCGAGCAGCAACAACGCTCTGGGCTTACTAACCTTGTGGGGCCACAGTTCAGTCGCAGGCCTTGAGAACCAGTAGTGTGAGGTCATCAGAAAACACATTTCCTGAAAACCTTTTTACACTATCTACAATGCCATCCATAATTTCCGCTGAACTCTTGGCGCGATTTTCAAGGATGCAACTTTTCAGCCTTTCTGTACCGTACTCTTCAAAGCTCTTGTTCATAGTTTCATCAATGCCATCGGTATAACAAACCAATAAATCGCCAGGGTTAAGCTGTATATCGGTCTGCACATAGGGCATAAATGTTTCCATCGCTCCAAGAAGCAGCCCGCCATCAGTCAATTCAACAAACTCATCTGAATCTACGCGAAGCAGAAGTGGTGGGTTGTGGCCAGCGTTTACATACCGAAGTATTTTGTGCTCGCTAAGATATTTTGCCCAGAAAAACGTGATAAACTTATCGGAAGGTGTGTTCTTATGAATAATATTATTGATTCTGTCGGTAGCCTCGCTCAGTGTAATTTCAACTGGCAGTAGCACATGAAGCATAGATTGCAGATTTGCCATAAGCAGGGCGGCAGGTACGCCCTTACCAGTAACATCAGCTATGGCAAAAATGGTACTCCCATCCGGGGCTTCGGCAATATCGAAATAGTCGCCTCCTACCTCTCGTGATGAGACAGTTTTCGCTGCAAGATCTATTCCGGGAATTTCAGGGATGGGGTCGGGCAGTAACCCCTCTTGTATCGCCTTAGCAATTGAGAGCTCTTCTTCCATTCGTTCTTTATCAATTCTCTCTTCAAGAAAGAATGTTTTTTGAATGGAGATAACGGCAAGGTTTGCAAGCGATTTGAGAAAGTTATAATCTGACTCTGAAAAAGGAACTTTGTTTACCCGCTCCCCAACTCCAATCAATGCTACTCTCTCATTTTGAATGGTTACGCTAATTAGTGCAGTAATATTACTTTTCTTGATCCATTCATGCTGATTTTTGAGATTCTCATCAACTACAAGAATATCCTCATCAGCTTCTAAAAAGATGGAATTAATCTGCTTTTGAGTGGGCTTTACCACAGCACCACTTGAGGTAAGGAGCGTGTATTTACTGCCGGTTTTGTAAATCAGGAAAAATGTTCGGATAAATAGCTGCCCAAGAAGGGCAAATTTAAAGATGGATGAGATCTTCTCTCTGTCTACAAGCAGGTTAAACTCTTTGGAAAGATCAAAAAGCGTGTTAAGCTCGTGAATGCGCCTGTCGAGGTTTCGGTATGTGTTGGTAAGCTCTGTGAACAGTTGCGAGTTTACCAGAGCAGCAGTTGAGATAATACAGAGGCTTTCGGTGAACCCGAGATCTTCTCTGCTGAAAGATGTTCTGATTGCTTTAGGGCCAAGCAAAAGATAACCGTGGTGATTATTACTTGTCCTCAAATTGAAAAGAAAGCAGTTTTGTAAATCGGCACCATTTTCAGGTTTGATTTTATCTGCAGAGCCAACCTCAAAATAGGGCTCTTTATTCTTCTCTGGGCCTAAATCAAACGTATAATGTGCGCCCTCTTCCAGCTTGTCGAACCCTTTTTTCTTTCTTAAGGTGTAGGTTTCTTCAACGGGGTCATGAATAAAAATTGCTGCTTTTGTAACAAGCAGGCGCCCCATTAAAATGAGCAGTAAGTTATTAAGAACAAAATCGGTATCCCGCGATTCAACAAGCATTCTGCTTGTTTCAATAACAGTTTTAAGTTCGAAAGTTGAGTGGGATTGATTTTTTTCTTCGCCCATAGCAATCATTATCAACTTCTGATTTTGCTCATCCGAAGTACATTCGTATTGTTATTTGAGGAGTAACTAACATCATCCATGAGGTTTTTGATAAGAAAAATCCCCATTCCTCCTCTCTTTTTCTTTTCAATCTGCTTTTTGAGATCGGGCCTCTGGTATCTGTTCGGATCAAATCCTGACCCGTGATCGGTGAGTGTTATACTGAGTTGATCACCATCAAACTCAAGCTCAATCCTGAAATTCTTTGTTTGATCAAATTGATAGGCATGCTTAATGATATTCGTACATGCCTCATCTACTGCAAGCTGAATATCAGAAATTTGTTTTTCGTTGAATCCATGTTCTCTGGCATGTTTCGCCACAAACTTTCGGATATCAGTAAGCTTTGAGGTTGCAGCCTTAATGGCTTTGTGATATGTAGCTGTATTATTCAAAAACCTTTTCAGCTGTCACTTAAAAATTTCTTGATAGCTTGTTTCTCATCGTCAAAAATGTCGTAGAGTGTGGGGAAACCGAGCAAATCAAACACGTTGTACACCTTGTCGTTCATGTTAGATAGCTTTATATCTCCGCCAATAGTTCTAACATCTTCTATATATGCCATAAACACTCCAAGGCCCGCACTGGCAATATAATCGAGCTCTCTGAAGTTCACGATGATGTTAGATTTTTGATCGCTGATGAGATTTTTAAGTGATTCCTCAAGCTGAGAGGCTGTATGTGCATCGAGCTCGCCATAAAGATCTATAATCTCGAAACCGTCGGAGTTACGGTGCTCAATTTTGAATGTTTTCATTTTTGGTTAAAATCTAATTGAAAAGAAAATTGTACTTCTAAATATAGAACTAAGTAAGACAGAGCAAAAATAAGAATACGTTTTTAAGAAAGGCATGTTACAAAAAAAGAGGGTATCACACGTATCCGGCGTGATACCCTGACTATTCATCAAGAGAGACGCTACTTGAGCGCATCAGATATTACCAAAAATGATTGTAAATCCACAATAATAAATGAGAAAGAACTTCTATTTTTGAAAAAATGGGTTTTTTTACCTGCCCGGAAATAGTTTAGTAGGTGAAAACACGTATAAAATCAAATGAATCAGTTGGGCTTTTCCCAAGTTGATGGTGCATCAGTACTTATGAAGAAGCCATATTTTTACTTTTTGTTTGTATACATTTTAAAGCTTTAAATATGAAGCATAAAAAAAGCCATCGCTAAGAAGCGATGGCTTTCGATTGATTGCTATTATTAATGAATAAAATTAATCCATCAACCTGATTTTGATATTTCTGAACCAAACATCATCACCGTGATCTTGTAACGCTATGTAGCCTGGTTGATTAATACCAAAGTTCTCATATTCAGCAAACTTGCTGTTGGCAACCATATCATTCCATGCAGGAGTGCCAAGGTGGTATTCAACAACTGGAACTCCGTTCTGGAAGTGTACAACGGTTCCGCGATATACAAGAACCTCTGCTTTGTTCCATTCGCCGGCTCCTCTGAAATTTTGAGGTACGGCAGGAATCAGGTCATAGAGTGCGCCTGCTTTTCGGTTACCATCAACACCAAGTTCAGCATCAGGATGGCGGTCGTTGTCCAGAATCTGCATTTCCGGGGCTGACTGCCAGATAGGAGTATTCTCTATCTCTTGCCCAAGGTAGAAGATGCCGGAGTTACCCCCTTCTGATACTTTCCACTCGAGTGAAAGCCTGAAGTTGTGGAATTTTTCATCAAAGATAATGTCCCCACCTTCTCCGCCGGCTTCACCCATTCCGGTACCGATTACGCGAAGTGTGCCATCTTCAACTACCCAACCACCCTCAGGAAAAGAATCCTGGTTGTAGCCGCGCCAGCCGGTTGTGGTTTCTCCGTCGAACAGGAGTACCCAGCCTTCATCTATCTCGGCCTGGGTTAAAGTGTTTATAGGTACTTCTTCTTCAGCCTGCTCTGCTCGTTGCTCGTCTGATGCACAAGCTGCAAACAAAACAGCTGCTAAAACAAACGCAGAGAGTAAATGAATGATTGAAGTGATTTTCATGATTTTTAAACGTTAGGTTTTAGTTCATAGTTAAATTATGCCGGCATGTCTGGCAAGTACCAGCCTTCACGGTAGTTTGTTTTGATAAGGCTGTTTGCAAATTCACGTGCGTTCAGAGGCTCGGTCATATCTCGTCTGAATGATGGGTGGCCATCTTCAATGGTGAAGCCATCTTCAATGATGATTCTGAGTGACTCATCCGGGCCAATATTAGTGAACTGCATATTTTCGCCATCCCAGTGGAGCTCTTTGTTAAGAGCCTGCAGGCGAACTGCCAATACTCCCATCACAACCATTTCATTGAATGGGCCTGACTCATGGAAAGCAGACTTTGCTTCTACACGGCTTTCTGGGCTCTCTTTACAGGCACGTACCCAATCCATGTAGTGATTGGTATCAACGCGCCGCTCAGTTTTTGGTACATCAGGTACCCGGCCGGAGAGTAACCATGGATCGGCTCCGTAGCAGCCACAAATCATGGTATCTTTAGAACCGTGAAAGATAACAGCACCACCACGATGGTTCATGTTGCCACCGCCTGGCCATGCGTCTGGCTTATATTTTTGTGCTTCTGTCCATCCCTCAGGTTTCACAGGCTGCAAGCCGCCATCATACCAGTCAATTTCAACTTCAGGCTGAATGCCAAAACTGGTTTGTCTTCTTGGATATACCAAACGTACTTTTTGTGAAACCGGTGCGCTATCTCTTAAAAGCATAGATGAGCTTCCTTGTACTTTTGTTGGGTACCCAAGTTCAAGTGCTTTGAAAGGAGCTTCAAGAATGTGGCAAGCCATGTCTCCCAGTGCACCTGTACCAAAATCCCACCATCCGCGGAAATTCCATGGCGTGTAGATCTCATGGTATGGCCTCATCTTAGCGGGTCCAACAAACAGATCCCAGTCCATTGTGTCTGGTACCGGCATTTCTTCTGATGGAGTGTTGAGCCCTTGTGGCCAGATTGGACGGTCAGTAAAGGATTCAATCTTTCTTACTTCGCCAATTTCACCAGCCCTGATCCATTCAATCATCAGGTTGATGCCTTCATCTGAAGAGCCCTGATTACCCATTTGGGTGGCCACTTTATGCTTTTCAGCGAGTTTGGTAAGCAGCCTTGATTCGTAAACTGTGTGCGTAAGAGGCTTTTCAACGTAAACATGCTTGCCTTCTACCATTGCGTGAGCAGCCTGAATGGCGTGTGTATGATCAGAGCCGGCAATCATCACGGCATCGATATCATCCATCATTTCATCATACATCACCCTGTAGTCTTTATATTTTTTTGCATCAGGGTAATTTCTGAATGCGTTCTCAGAATATCTCCAGTCAACATCACATACAGCAACAATATTTTCAGATGTCATTGCTTGAAGAACAGCGTTGCCACGGCCTCCAACTCCAATACCTGCAATGTTCAATGTATCACTTGGTGCTTTGTGGCCTAAACCACTTACAACTTTACTTGGTACAATGGTAAAAGCGGCTGAGAATGCTGCAGCTTTTCCAAGGAAATCGCGGCGTGATAAACCACTTTTCTTTTTATCATCTAACTCTTTCATGATTGGACGTATTTATTTTATGGTTCAATTTACAAATATCCTTTTTTGACTGTGTACATCATATGTTACAAATCAGGAAAGCTGGCACTCATGTTAGAGGGAGAACACCACTTAGTCCGAGCCGGATTTGTTGAATTTGTACCATCAAAATTAGCATACATGAGGGTATATTAATCTTTTTTTCGTGTTACGTCAATAAAAAAGGATGCGCTTTCACAGCTTTATACATAAAGCTTGCAACAAAACACGCAGATGTTGAATAATTATTGTTCAAAATTGGTATGATTGACTGAAACAATCATGTTTGAACCCGGGTATTGAGAAAACCAGATAAAACGAAAACACAACCTCACACACTATGAAACTGTTGTTAAAAAGCTCATTACTTCTATTTTGTATTTTTTTAATCACTTCAGCCAATAAAACTGCCAAAGCTCAGTGGGCTGTTGGAGCCTCATACGAAATTAGAACAGAAGACCCCACCAACGGATTTGGTGCAAGAATTGAAAAAAATCTACTCAACATTTTGCCTGTACTTGATCTTGATATCAGGGCCCATCTAAGTTACTTCAACGAAACAAACAATGTTACCATAAGTGAGTTCGCCATAAGCGGGGATTTTGACTTGTATGACTTTGGCCTGGCTGCAATTCTTGGATTAAATATTGGTTTAGTAAAACCGTATGCCGGGTTTGGCATTGGCATGGAGCGGTACAAATTCAACCCCGAATTGCCGGAGGCAGCTTTTACGGAGAATGGTTTCTACTATAACGGTTTTGGGGGTGCAGAGGTAACATTATTTCCTTTTTTAAGGCCCTTTGTAGAGTATAGAATAAGCCGGATATCTTCGATGGATGATATAAATTTCGATAACATTGGCCGGCTGGCAGTTGGGGTGAACCTGAGGTTTTGATGGATTTTATTTGAATACAGTTTGTGGATAACTTTCACGGTATCATCAGAACTCATCAGGACATACTGCGCTGAGATAAGAGTTTAATCTCTAACCTTTTCTGACTTTTTATTATCAAATTTTTCCACAATTAATGTGTGCAGATTCGCAAAGTTTACTTTCAATGCATTTGAAGAAATAACTAAAGGTGATCCATAGGTGCTAAAATTCATTTTGATGGAACTCCTTTTTACCGGGTTAGAAACTCTATCTATATAGATCTGCGGATTTTTAACCACTATCACAAGCAGTTTTTGACTCATCAAACGAGTAATTTGAATCTCTTCAATTTCTTCCCAAGGGATAAAATCTGCCGATAATCCACTTGAATTGTCAGTAATTCCCTGATCGTCAATAATTAGCCCCGGTTTTTTATCAAATAGCTTTATAGAAATAGAAACCGTTAAAAGGCCAAACAGAACAACAGCCGAAAGGCCTGTAAGCAGCAATAAAGGAGTATTTCCGAATAGCAAATGATCACTCTGAGGTGGGGCAAGAACGAACCAGAATCCTAATCCAGTAAATACAATTGAGATTACCAGTGATAAGATCATCTTAGTTTTACTCAATGGTATTTCTGTAGAATTTGTTCTATTCACGATGTAAAAAAGTAACCATTTTAGGGATTGAGATTTTAAAATTATCTGTTGGTACTATGCGATTACAAAACAGAGTGTATTATGACTGTTTAAGCCAATTTTAAAGAAGAAAAAAATTCCTTAGTTTATATAGACTGAATTTAAATAAGAGTATTTAAATTCTGTGCAGTTTATTTAATTCAGCCTATTATTCATGCTGCTTGAAGTAAAACATATTGAGAAATCGTTTGAAGACGGCGTCCCTGTAATTCAACAGGCATCGTTTGAGGTTCAGGAAAATGAGATATTTGCACTTCTCGGGCCAAGCGGTTGCGGTAAAACTACAACGCTTCGTATGATTGCCGGATTTGAACATGCAGATCACGGCGAAATCTATCTTGAAGGGGAACTCCTTTCATCAAGCAAAGTTCACAAAGCTCCTCAAAAAAGAGGCATCGGCTTTGTATTTCAGGACTATGCCCTTTTCCCGCATATGACCGCACTCGATAATGTAGCATTTGGGCTTACGAAGCTGCCAAAATTCAAGAGAAAGGTTTTTGCTGAAGAGGTGCTTTGCCGTACCGGCATGGGAGATCATAAACATAAAAGCCCAGCAGAACTCTCCGGCGGGCAACAACAAAGAGTTGCGCTTGCAAGAGCCATTGCGCCGGAGCCCAAGCTTGTTCTTCTCGATGAACCATTTTCAAACCTCGATGCCATGCTTCGGGAATCTACCCGGAAAGAGGTCCGTTCTATCTTAAAAAAAGCAGGGATGAGTGCCGTTCTTGTAACGCACGATCAGGAAGAAGCCCTTTCTTTTGCTGACCGGATTGCAGTGATGAACGAAGGGAGAATTGAGCAGATAGGCCTTCCTGAAGAGGTTTACTATCAGCCAAAAACAAAGTTTGTTGCACAATTTTTGGGCCGCACAAATCTTTTTGAAGGAGATGTAGATAATTGTGATACCATTCAAACCAAACTTGGATGCATTAAACTAAACCGCTCTGCTAACGGGCGTGTAACATGTTCCATTCGTCCCGAACACCTTACTATTGAGACTCCAAACGGCTCATCGAATGGGTATAGCCGCGGTATTATCATCGCAAGAGAATTTAAGGGGCACGATATTACCTATCATGTTGAGTGTGCCGGTGAGCGTTACATCATCCATACAGATAACAGAATTGTCTTCGAAAAGAACGATGAAGTTGTGGTAAAGCCACTCGAAGCAGCTGTAGTTCTCGACAATCTGAATTGAGCTAAGATCACCCATTTTTTAAAATAATGTGCAACGAAAAGAGGGTTTAAACCGTATTACTGAAGAGCTTTGAAATTTAGAAATCGGTTTTGAACAGGCTATTACTTTTTCTCTTTTTACTATTCTTATCTCCCGGTGTTTTAGCTGCACAGTATGAAGTACAAGGAGTTGTGCTCGATGCTGAAACAGGAGAGACACTTCCATCTGCCACCATTCTCCTTCAAGATACATTTCGGGGAACAATCACCAATCCCGAAGGGCAGTTTAACATTCAGATAGATAGCTTTCCCGCAACTCTTGTTGTGAGGTATATAGGCTTTAACAGTGAACAGGTTGTGTTAAACGAGGCTCCTGATGAGCCCGTTCAGGTTCAGTTAGCCCGGTCGGTTACCGAGCTTGAGGAGATAACAGTTACAGAGAAAGATCCGGGCCTATCTATTATGGAAATTGTAATTGCCAGAAAACAACTTTGGAGAGCTAACCTGAATACCTATAGAGTAGAGGCTTACACCAGGCAATCTCTGCGAAACGATACATCCATTGTTTCCATCACGGAGAGTAGTTCTATTGCATACTGGGATCGAGAACTTGGGCACAGAGAAGTTCAGCTATCACGAAGGCAAACATCTAATTTATCTGATGACCAGAACTTTTCAGGTGTGCGTTATCAGCCGAACTTTTATGATGATAATATCCAAATTGCCGGCTACCAGATGGTTGGTATTACGCACCCCGAGGCAACCAGGTATTACAATTTTCGCCTGCTCGAAACCAGCCAGATGGATGGCAAGCCAGTTTACAAAATTGAGGTAACGCCCCGCCGGAATTTGCAGCCACTCTTTGAAGGCACGGCATGGGTTTTAGGCCGTGAATACGCCCTTCTCGAGGTGGAACTGAAACCGAACAAGGTTGTGAGCTTTCCCCCGCCTGTTCAGGATTTTGACCTCTCCTACAGCCAGCAATTCAGTAATTATGGCGGAGAATTCTGGCTGCCGGTAGATATGCGTGTTGAAGGGTTAATTCGCATCGGGATGATAGGGTTGCAGTTTCCCAGGATTCAGTTCCGGCAGGTATCTAGGCTAACGGATTATGAGATAAATATTGAACTGCCTGATTCAATCTACCAGCGAGAAAACTGGTTTGTAAGGGCTGATTCGGTTACCCAAAGAAGGCTTGAAACGGATATAGAACCCATTCCGCTAACTCTTGAAGAAGTGACTGCCTACGAAACCATCGACAGTACAGCTACGCTAGATGAAGCTTTCAGGCCGGAAGGATTTCTTGCAAGAATGGCTGAAGCGAGCGATGGTGGCAATGGAGCCGGATTTACCATTGGCGGAGGAAGGCTGGCAGCTGCCGGAATCTCCCCAAGGCTACGCTACAACCGGATGGATGGGCTACATCTTGGTTTGAGCATGAACAGGCGGTTCAATGAAGCCGGGTTGCGGATTAACACATTTGGCGGGTATAGTTTTCACAGTGAAAAGTGGGATTATGGAACCCGGATTCAGCAGAAGTTATTGCCCTTTAGCGGCGATGCTATTTATCTGAGAGCCGGTTACGAAAATATCACAGATACCATTTATCCATCAAGATTATATGATACAGGCATTGGCAGTATTGTGATGGTCTTAGGCGGCGAAGATTATTTCGATTATTTTCGGAATGAGAAAATGCACGCGAGTTTACTGTTCAGGCGGATTTTACCAAGAACGGATGTTGGCATAACATTTAGCAGAGAGCTTCAAAGAACCTTTGGCGATCTTGAAGTTCGAGATTATAGCTTGTTTGGATGGCATGGAGTGCGAAGGCCAAACCCGTTGATTGAAGAGGGTACTCTTCAAGCGTTTAGGTTTGATGTGGGTTTGAATGTATCACCAAACACATTCGGTATTTCCGGCAACAGACAACTTCAGCTATCCATTGAAATAGCTGATGATGCAATTGGGAGTGACTTCTCTTACACAAAGTTTGATGCCGCCCTGAGTTTTAATTTTGAAACGTTCTTTCAAAGACGGCTTTTTGCCAATACACTGGATTTACAGCTGGCAGCCGGAACAGCCATTGGTGATTTACCGCTGCAGCGGTTTGGCTCAATAGATGGTACAAAAAGCCGGTTCACCCCTTTTGGTTCTCTGCGAACAAGAAAATATCTGCCTTACACCGGCAGCAGTTATTGGCTTGCGGTTGCAGAGCATAATTTCAGAACCGTACCTTTTGAAATTCTAGGATTGCGTCCACTCGTAGACAGGGGATGGGGTATCATCGTTTTTGCAGGTGCCGGCTACACAGAAGCGAGCCGGGATTTTTCAGAAAGCGTTATGATGACAGACGGAGTACACACAGAAGCGGGCATTAGCCTTAACAGTATTTTAGGCATTCTGCGGATTGATGTAGCCAAACGGCTTGATGCTCCAGGCGCTTTTATTGGCGTAAGCCTGCCGCGATATTTCTGATCAATATTCCGGATAGAACGGATACGGATTAATTGGGATAAACTTTACTTGCTGTATCTCCGGACAGCTCCCATGTTCATCAATCGTACCCTCCGGGCAGTCTGATATAGCAACGGATCTGAATGTTATATCTATTCTGTTTTCTGATACCCCTCCATCAACCATAAAGCCTATCACTGTTCCGGCGCGTTCATTGAACAGTGAATGATCACCCTCAGTTAATTCTGCATCATTCGAAAGTATAATTAATTCAACCCTGAACTCTTCAGCATACAGCAATTTTTGTCTGTTTTGATCTAAAATCTCAAGAGCAGAATCATCAGGTTCAGCAATGCCGAATGGGAATGGAACAGGCTGCAATTCATAACTTCGGATAAAAGGAGGGTCGTTGGGGTCGATTGGGTTGGTTCCCATTTCAACCTCCTGCCCGTCAGTGAATCCGTTTCCGGATGTATCTTTATTGAGCGGGTCTGTACCATACACAAAGATCTCGTCGTAATCAGATAAACCGTCACCGTCGGTATCAGGATTCAGGGGATCAGTTCCGTAAACGTAAATCTCATCATAATCAGAAAGGCCATCGCCATCGCTGTCTCTCTCCATCAACTCCTGATCAGAAAGGGTAATCAGATACTCAATTGTTAGCTCTTCCGGTTCAGGTTCAGGTTGCGTTGTTACACACCCGATAAGAAATAAAAGTAGTCCAAAAAAGAGTAGAGCAGATTGAAGCGGATTAAGTGGCAAAAAAATCACGAAGTGTAGTTTAATATTTAAGAAAATAAGACCCATCAAAATCAAAATAGTGAAGCATAAAACCAATGAAAAGGTTTTTGACTTGTAGTTAGAAAAGGTGATATATTTAGAGTCTTTGGGGCTATAGCTCAGCTGGCTAGAGCGTCGCGCTGGCAGCGCGAAGGTCCGGGGTTCGAATCCCCGTAGCTCCACAGAATATGCTAATATTGAATGAAGCTATGTATTCAAGCTTCTAACAAATAATAGCGAGCGTCGGGCTGATTCGCAAAGAAGTGTCTCGCGGGTTCCCCCACAGGGATCCCTTTGGGAGAATCCCCGTAGCTCCACAAGTTTTCTTAGCCCGGATAAAGAAATTTATCCGGGTTTTTTATTAAAAATTGGCCTGAAAAGGCTTATATTTCATATTCGGGGCAAGTTCCATACAGCCAGCTCCCTGTGAACTCCGTCAGGGCCGGAAGGCAGCAGCGGTAGCAGGTCGTAGCGGCGTGATATGGGTAGCTTGCCCTATTTTTATATTTGTGAAAACTTAGTATTTCAACTAGCCTTAATAACATACTCTTCGAATAAAATAAGTGTTGGCATGAATAAAAAGCGAGTATTCAGGGTAAACGAACCTCATGTTGTTTATGAAACAATAGATGGGGAAACGATTATTATGGATTTAAGGACGGGTAGCTATTACAGTATTGAATGGCCAGGTGTGGTAATTTGGGAGTATCTCGCATCTGGAGGAAATCTCGAAAACATTTTGATTGAAGACCAGAGGCTAGAAGCTCATCAGAATTCAATGCATCATTTTTTAAATATTCTGGTTCAGGAAAGTTTGATAAAAGAAGAAATCGTGCAAAATACTGATGATGTAGCTGTTTTATCTGATGAACAGAAAGCTGAAATTAAGAAGCTTGCAGATTCTTTTAAAGCACCATTGATTAGCAAGTACACAGACATGCAAGAGATGTTGTTACTTGACCCGATACATGATGTTGACGAGAAAGGCTGGCCCGAGCCCAAAAAAGAGGATGAATAAATACTCATCTGAAAGTCCGTTACCAAACTTACCTCAAGAGCTTTTACTCAAAGTTGCCTTATCCGATGAAAAAGAAGCTCTGGATTCATGGGCAGAATGGAAAAGTATTACCGATTTTGAAAATGATGTTGATTTAGGGTCTTTACGGCTTTTGCCTCTTGTTTTCCATCGCCTTCAAAACCTAAGCCATTTGGATGAACTAACCGGCAGGCTCAAAGGGATCTACAGAAAATCCTGGTCTAATAACCAACAGCTTATTTATAAAGCATCTTTGTTTATAGATGAAATGAGAAAAACAGGAATTAATGTGATGGCTCTAAAAGGTATCCCATTAAGCCTTGAGGTATATAACAATCTGGCTATTCGCCCAATGTATGATGTGGATATTTTGGTGCCTCTCTCTTCTAAAATGGAAGCCATTCAATTTCTGCGAGGCAAGGGCTTTACTCCTGATGATGAAAGAATACTGGAATATAATCTAACTTATGGCAAAGGCATGGGTTTTAAAAATGAGTCAGGTTTTGAAATTGACCTTCACTGGAGGCCACTGTTGGATTCCATAATGAACTCTGACCCGAATGATTTTTGGGATAAAGCAAAGCCAGTTGAGATCGGAAATACAAGTGTATTGATCATGAGTCCCGAAGATGAATTGTTATGTACACTTGTTCACGGGCTTCGTAGAAACCCTCTTCCGCCAATCAGATGGGTAGCAGATTCAGTATTTATTGTTAGAAAAAATCATGAAACCATAGATTGGGATAGGTTTGTAACATATTCTGTAAAATATAAAGTGATGATACAGGTGAAAACAGGGTTGAATTATATATATCAAACATTTGATATGCCTGTTTTAAAGGATGTGATAAAGAGTTTAAATAAAATAAAGCCATCATATTCAGAGAAAGTAATCATTAAACATGCTCAATGGTTTGGTGACCAGCGCAAGAACTTTTCATTCCCGGAAAGGATATTCACATTCTATGCGCGGTATCTTAGGTTTTCTTCCAATGAGAACTTTTTTAAGTTGCACTATTATTTTTTGAAGTATTCTCTTTCACGAATTAAAAACAGGTTAATTAATAGTGCGTAAGTTGCATGCTTAAAAAGTTCTCTCGACAGGCAAAAGTTTAAAGAGTAAGTAGGTTATATTATGAACATACCTGTACACATGAACATACCTGTACGGAGTGAGGAAGAACAACTTCATTTTTTTAAACAGTGTTATAATTGCTATTTGGAGGCCGGTAAAGTAACAAAGTGCCATAGGTTTTATTACGATATAGCCGGTACAATTATTTGCCTTGAATTTGCAGGAGATTCAATGATTGGGATTCTCACTCCGGCAATTGAACATTTAGAAGTTGAAGAGGCTGAAAATCCCGATTGCACCATTCACATATGGGATTCGGAGACAACAGGCATAGAAATGGTACCTCCACCGTGTGAAAAGGCCCATTTTACAGACAGGGGTGATATTTGGGGTTTTAACAGCAAGAGGGTGAAAACAGCTTTTCACTGGAGTGAATTTTCAGTAAACGTCATGGATATGAAATCCAACTGTGGTGTTTATTGGGTGAATAAACCGAATCAACTTCCATATTGGGTCTACTCTTCACCTTTGAGAACTATGTTTAACTGGTGGATGGAGAAGGATGGTGGCCAGTTGCTGCATGCTGCTGCAGTAGGTACAGATGAGGGAGCAGTATTGGTAACCGGGAAAGGCGGTGTTGGTAAATCTACTACAGCACTTGCATGCTTGAATGCAGGCATGAACTATTTAGCTGATGATTACCTAATTGTAAAAAATAAACCGGTACCTACGGTATTCACCCTTTATAACACGGGAAAACTAAACAGAGGCGAAAAAACAAAGTTTCAAAATTTACGCAAGTTTGCAGGGCCACTTATTCAGGATGATCAGGAAAAAGATGTTCTGTTTTTTTATCCAGGGCTTAAAAATCAAATTGTGAAAAGCTTGCCCATTAAAGCTATTCTTGAGCCACAAGTAAAACATAAGAGTAAAACATCGTTTAAAAATATTTCTTACTGGCAGATACAACGAGCAGTTTCTTTTACAACAATGTCTCAGCTTCCCGGAGTTGGCCAACATACGCATGATTTTATCAATACATTATGCAGCAGTGTTCCATCGTACAGGCTGGAACCCGGTACAAATATAGAAGAAGTACCGAAAGCAATTTCAAAGTTCATTAAAAATCCTGATTCATTCATCACTCCTGCAGAACCAGCACCTTTAGAACAAGAAAGGCCGCTTATTAGCATCATAATTCCTGTTTTTAATGGAGGAAAATTTTTAAAGAATGCTATTAATAATATTCTCAGCCAAAATTATCCGGCCATCGAAATTATAGTTGTAAATGATGGTTCTACTGACAATACAGAAGAAGTAATCCATAATCTTCCCATAGATGTCCGATATTTTAAGCAGGAAAATATCGGGCCCTCTAGTGCCCGTAACTGGGGTATAAAAGATGCATCGGGGGAGTTTATCGCATTTCTTGATGTAGACGACCAATGGCCTGATAATAATCTTGAATTTCTTTTAAATGAACTGATAAATAATCCCGAGCAAGATATTGTTCGTGGACGTGCACAGTTATTTAAAACCGGTTCTGATGGAGAAAGAGAGTACTTGGGAGATCCAAAAGAGTCTTATTTATACTATATAGGCGGTGGTTTATATAGAAAGTCTGTTTTCGAAAAAGTAGGACTGTTTGATCCTAATCTCTTGTATGGAGAGGATACAGATTGGTATAACCGGGCGAAAGAAATGAAAATACCGATTAAGTGGCTGGATGAACTCACTTTGTTCGTACAAAGACACGGAAAAAATATGACTGAGGGAAAAAATATACTTGAACTCAATCAACTTAAGACATTTAAAAAAATTCTGGATCGCGATCGGCAGAGAGAGCAGCCTGAAAGATTATTAAAACAGGAAGTTAAATGAACAATCCAAAAGTTTCAGTGATTATACCGGTTTATAACGGTGAAAAATATATTGAGGATGCTATCAAAAGTGTGTTGAATCAAAAATATGACCCGATTGAAATTATTGTAGTAAACGATGGCTCTACTGATAGCAGCGAAAGCATCGTCAAACAATTCGGCAATAAAATTATTTATGCGGAGCGGGAGAACGCAGGGCCGCCGGCAGCACGCAACTCAGCATTAGAGTATGTAACCGGGGACTTTATATCATTTATAGATCAGGATGATATATGGCATCCCAACAAGCTTAAAGTACAGCTATCAATCTTCAATAAGTATCCGGATCTAAGCCTTATAATTGGTTTCTCAATGAAGTATCAGTTTAAAAATATTGAAGAAATTGATGATGCAGCCCATAAACAATACACAACACTTGAACTCTTGCTTGGCAGTTCTCTTGTTGAAAGAAAATCTTTTGAAAGAGTGGGCGGTTTTGATAACGATTTGCTTTCAGGTGATGACACCGATTGGTTTTTACGCGCCAGGGAAATAGATTTACCAATCTATGTACACCGTGACTTGGTTTTTTATCACAGGCTTCATGACAATAATTTTACTAAACGAGCAGACAGAACCAGATTCGTACTTATGATGTTAAAAAAAATCAAAGAGCGCAAAATGAAGTACGGTATGGCTGCAGCAGGAGCTTTAAAGAAGCCGGAAAATCTTGAGGATATGATAAATCTTTGGCATACTTCCGCGCTAACTGGATAAAAAACCAAAAGAGTTTATTTATTCTCCTTTAAATATTTGTCTGTCTCACATTGGTTTATCTCAGGCAGCTCAACTATGTTTTCATTAGTACTACGCCTCCTGTCCAAAGACTTTTTCAATACCTTCATAAGGTTTAAATCCTGTATCCCTTTGCTCTTTGTCATATTAGCCTCATGGCTGCGGTAGAAGAGCACAGTTTCAGGATGTTTTAGAATTTTTACTCTGGCTTCTCTCGCTCTGCTGAACCAATCTAAATCTTCACTAAAGAAAAGATTCTCGTCAAAGAAGCCCACCAAATCGAAGAGATCTCTGTGGAAAAGAGAGCTGCCTACATTCAGAAAGTGTAACGGCAGGCCAATTGTTTCAATCTCTTTGCCTTCAGATAATCTAAAAAACTGGGTTTTACCCCATACAATTTTGGCATCTGGATTATGGTGGAGATGCTGAAATTGAGATTGAATACAGCTTTTCGGCCAGTAATCGTCACTATCAAGAAAGGTGATATAGTTGCCTTTTGCCATTTTAATTCCTGTATTTCTTGCAGCTGAAGGCCCTGCATTAGCCTGAGAAGCAGATTTTATGTTGTGATGATTTTGGACATATTTATTGATAATTTGAATTGAATTATCTTTGCTTCCATCATCTACAAGAATAATTTCAATCTCTTTATGCTTTTGTGAAAGTATGCTTTGAATTGCTTCTTCAAGGTATGCTACCGCGTTGTATACGGGAATAACAACACTAATGAAAGGTAGTGGCTGTTTCATATTCTGTACCAGACAAATTATTAATTAGTTTTTTCTTAGCCTATCCAACATATCATGAAAATATCCGCAATTATTCCCTTTTATAATTCAGAAAAATATCTTGAAGAAGCTGTTAACAGTGTTTTAAAGCAAAAGACTGACATTTTTGAGGTTTTGTTAATTGATGACGGTTCAGTGGATAACAGCATGAAAGTAGCAGAAAAATTTCTGCCTGATGTAACAATTCTTACACAACAAAACAGTGGCGCTGCCGCAGCAAGGAATAATGGAGTAAAACATTCAAAAGGTGATATCATTGCTTTTTTAGACTCCGATGATATTTGGACGGATAATCATCTCAATATTTTAATTGAACCTTTAATGTCCAATAATAATATTGACATTGTTTTTGGAAGATTTAAAGCATTTATAAGTCCGGAGCTTATTGGCCAGATAAATGTTGATCTTGATAACATTAATAATGTAGAGAGTGGCTACTTTCCCCAAACGAGCATCATTAGAAAAAGTGTATTTGATCAAATTGGATACATGGATTCTACATTAGAGCTTGGTGAATTTATTGACTGGTTCAGCAGGGCTAAAGATTCTGGTATAAATTTTGCTTCCTTACCTGAGGTGGTAACATATAGGCGAATTCATAAGACGAATCAAGGCATGCTTAAAAGAAATCATTATAAAGACTATCTAAAAGTGTTGCATTCGTCAATAAAAAGAAAAAAAAGCCTCGATGAAAAGCAGTGAAAATAAGTTTGTCATTTTTTCACAAAGCCGGTCAGGAAGCACCTTATTAAAAGAGCTTATTGGAAGCCACCCATCTATTCATTGTGAAGGTGAAATACTTGCCCTTTCAGATGGATATATTACAAACCGGTATATACTTAAAATTTGCAGAAGGATTCCGGTACCCTATTTTTATTTTCGGAAAAGAATGTGTGTGGGAAATGTTTATGGTTTTACACTTTTCGTTTATCACTCACCATACATAAAGCAATCTATTCACAGACTTTCGAAGTTGGGATGGAAAATTGTATACCTGAAACGAAGAGACATCATAAATCAGGCAATTTCAAATATTGTAGCACACCGCAATCAATATTTTCACAACATGATTGATAATGATTTGCCAGAGAACGTTGATTTTGAAATTAATCGAGAAGAATTTCTAAGTGAAATAAAAAGAAGAATTCATTGGCACCAGACAGAGAGGGATATACTAATGAACATAGATCATCTGCCAATTTTTTATGAAAAAGACTTGGAAAACTTGAAGTATTGGCAACCAACTGCTGATAGAATTTTTCAATTTCTAAATATGGATAGTAGTGAAGTTAATTCCGGCTTAAAAAAAACATATAAGAAACCGTATTCTGAGTTGGTCAGTAATTATCAAAATTTGATTGAACTGCTTAAGGAAAGCAAACTCAATGATAAATTGGAAAGTATTATGTGCGATGTTGTCAATGTTTAGTAATGAATAAACAATATTTTAGTACGCCCTATTGAAAATCTAAATGAAGTACATTCCTGTTAACGATATAGTAAACAAATTATATAATGTATATGTTGCCATATCAAAGAGAGGTTTTATTTGGTTTATCAAGAGGCAAGGGCTGAAAATTTATTTATTTGTTTCAGGCCTCATTGATTCTTTGCCCTACTCTGCGAAAAAACGGGCCAAAAAAAAGTTTGAGAAATATATTCATGATGATAAGCTCTATTTTTCCGCTTCAGTCAAAAAACATGGATTAACCGACCAGTTATTCAGCCTGACATTTATTTACACGATAGGGCACCAGTTAGGTTTAAATTATACTTTTGATCCACCGCACACATCAAGAAGTGAGCCAAATTTATACGATTCTGGATCACCAGAAAAGTTGAATTCGGATGGCTTAATACTCTGTAAAGAACACTTCAATATATATGATTTCATTGGTGTTAATGACTTTTTCAAAGGGTTGGCAGTTACTCAGCCCAATGAAGAATTAGCAGAGGTTGTACTGGATCTTGATGAATTGGAATTTAGTATATCAGCTTTCCGTTCGTTCGGACATTTTTTGGATGAATTGAGATTAAAAATGCTTCCATACATAGATCCTGTAAAAAACACACGGTTCGTTTTTAAAGCACTTCCAATTGCATTTAAGTGCTTTACAATGGCAGATGCTTACGTGCCGGATGAAGTCAACTTTCGTGAAATGTATTCTCGCAGAAGAGACATAAATAAGATCAATTCGCTTTATCAAGAGTCAAAAATCAAACTCTTAATACACATTCGTCAGGGAGATACCAGTATCATAAAAACACCATGGGATACTTATATACCAACTTGGCAAAAAATTGATGGCTACTATACTGAGTTTGATAAAAAAAAGGATATTGATACGCACGAGAATATTGAGGTTGATGAATTTTATCGCTTTCTAAAAGATCTGTTTAAACATATTGACGCCGATAAATTTTCGTCACTACTATTCTCGGATGGATTTCATACTGCTTTTGACAAAATTAAATCACATAAAACCAAAGTTGGAGGCCAGGAAACTCAAATACATATGTTAGATGAATTGCAGAAAGTATACGATGATCAGGTTTTTAAAAAATTCTATGAATGGGATGTGATAAAGACGATAGTAGGCGAAGAAAGGAACAATCTATTCAATCTAATTCACTCTTTCACAGAATCCGATATTGTAGTAATTGGAACGCAGCAAAAAATGGTGCCAAAACTTCTAAAACTCTATTTCGAACCGGAAAATATGCCTTTTTTGATCACACTTTATAAAAAGCAGAGGCCATATGTTAATTACTTAGGAATTGGCCCGGAGTACAAGTATATGCTAAATGTAGATATGGATAACTACAACCCTGCACAGATTGCAGCTTCTTTAAATGCCTTCTTAAAAGAAAGAAATTTAGCCTAATCAAATTTCAGCCATTCATTTAAAACGTGTGTTTTAGAAAGTTACGATTCGAAAACTCTGACAAAAAGAGTAATCTGTCTTTAGATTTTAAGTTCAATATCCGCAGCAATATGGTCTGCATGTACCCTTGTATTCTCAATAAATAGCCGGCTCGTATCCATCCCTCCGCAAACAACACCAGCCACGTATAACCCTTTTCTGTTGGTTTCGAGAGTATCGTCATCATAAACCGGCATCTGTAGCCCATCTTTTGTAAGGTCAATACCCAGTTTATTCATTAAGCCGAAGTGCGGGTGATAGCCTGTCATGGCGAGTACAAAATCGTTTGGGATTGAAATTAACCCATCAGGAGTTTTTATATCAACCTCTTTATCCCGAATCTCGATTAATTCAGAATTATAATAAGCAGTGATGGAGCCCTCTTTTATACGGTTTTCAATATCGGGTTTTACCCAATACTTGATGGATGGTTTTAACGTGGGGTATTTTACAAGAATGCTCACGTTTGCCTTGCAGTGCCATGTTTCAAGTGCCGCATCAGCGGCGGAATTGCCACCACCAACTACAAGAACATTTTGCCAGGCGTAACGGTGCGGCTCGTCATAATAATGGGTTACTTTGGGTAGCTCCTCGCCGGGTATGTTCATTTTGTTCTCCTGGCCGTAAAATCCGGTTGCAAGAACTACTTTTTTGGCAAGGTACGTGCCTTTATCGGTTTTAACCGTGAAATCTCCGTCAAGCCCCTCTACACTGATTACTTCCTCGTACAGTTTTACGTTGAGCGAATAGTGTTCTGCAGCACGCCTATAGTACTCAAGTGCTTCCTGTCTTGTGGGTTTTGGCCCGTGCGAAATGAAAGGAATATTGCCAATCTCAAGCTTATCCGATGTTGAGAAGAACGTCATTTTAATGGGATAGTGAAAAATAGAGTTCACAAGGCAGCCTCGTTCAATAATCAGCGATTCAATTCCTCGCGTTTTCAACTCAATTGCTGTTGCCAGGCCAATGGGGCCCGAGCCTATGATGATAACCATGTGTTTATTTTTTTCTTTGCTTTGATGCTGTAACAAATTGCTCTGCACGGTTCATTCAGATAAATCATCAGACAAAACTATTAAAGTACTCCGCCACAGTTTTATTTAACCAACCTGGTGGCAGGCTCCAGAAACCAACATGCCCACCTTTTTCTGTAAAACATGGCTCTGTATAAGGATTTTTTTGAATGGCTTCGATGGGGTTCCATTTAAACGGGCACATGGGGTCTTCTTTGCTGTGCACCACCAGTGTATTCGTCTCAATTTTATCCATAAAATAATAGCTTGCACACTGCTGGTAATAATCATCCGCACTTTTGAATCCATGTATTGGTGCGGTTACCTGATCATCAAATTCATATAAGGTAGATCCCGAAAACCGGGGCAGGTCAGGGTATTGCTTCCGCTTCTCTTCAAGTTTTTTTGAGAGGGTGCGTAAAAACCGGATTGAATAGAGCTTATTAAATCCTTTTTCAAGATTGTGCGATCCTTTAGCAAGCTCAAACGGAGTGGATATGGTTGCGGTAGCGGTTAATGGATGATTCTTTCCGTGCTCTTTCAGATAATTTAGCAGCGCGCTGCCTCCAAGTGAAAACCCGGCAGAAAAAACGGGTGAGTTTGGGTACTCACTTTCAACCCATTTGTAGATAGTGTGCAGGTCGTCGGTTTCGCCCGAGTGATAAAACTTTCGCTGCCGGTTCATTTTACTTCCACATCCTCTGAAATTTATCGAAACAATCGTAAACCCACGGGCAGCCAGCTGTTCGCCAAGCTGGGTAACGTAATAGCGTTTGGAGTGCCCTTCAAGCCCATGCAGTAAAACCGCAACCGGGGCATCTTTCTTTTTTTCGGAAACATCAATCTCCAAAAAGTCATTATCGGGTGTATCAATTACTATCCTTTGATAATGTAGTGTAGGCGATGGAAACAGCAGCGAGCATAAAACAGTGTGTACATGTCCGTTCACACACCAGGGCGCAGACTTAAACTGACTTTTTTGATCTGTAATTTTCATCCGATAAAAATAACAAAGCCTTATGGCAAAAGCAGAGTGGTTTTTTGATTGCAGAAATGCGGCAGAAATTGGCAGATACTTTATGTATCATTTCAAAAATCCTGTAACACAAAAAATCTGATCTATGGAAACGGGTTTCCAAAAAAAGTCCCTGAAACGAATTGCAGCTATCGATCTTGGCACCAACTCATTCCACGCCGTAATTGTGGATATTTTTCCGGATGGCAGTTTCTACACAGTTGATAAACTTAAAGAGATGGTGCTGCTTGCAGAAAAGGGATTTGATGAGAGCCTTTCACAGGATGCAATGGGCCGTGCGGTTGAAGCCTTGAAGAAAATTAAGACCTTGAGCGAAAATCAGGGTGCAGAGAAAATTTTAGCGTATGCAACGAGTGCAATAAGAGAGGCAAAAAATGGCGGGGAGTTGATTCAGCAGGTTATTGATGAACTTGGGATAAAAATCACCGCAATTCCCGGCCGTGTTGAGGCAGAATTGATTGGCCTTGCGGTTCAACACGGAGTACAGATGCCGAGCAGCCCGTCTCTAATCATGGATATTGGTGGAGGCAGCGTAGAGTATATCCTTGCGGATAAGGAGAAATTCTATTACCTCACCAGCAAAAAAATAGGGGTTGCCCGGATGACGGCATCATTCGTAAATAACGACCCGATCGCGGATGATGAAATCGCTCAGTTAAAAGATCACTATCGATCACAGCTCACAGAAGTTGCCCAATCTTTTGCTATCCACAGGGGCGCCATAATGATTGGTTCTTCCGGTACGATGGAGAATATTGGTTTGATGATATCCTATCGGAAGAAAAAGTCTCCTAACCTAAGCATTAACGAACTGAAGTTTACAGCTAAAGAGTTTTTTGAGTTTTATGATGAAGTGATCAAAATGGATTACAAAGAGCGTGCGAAGCTTGAAGGGTTGGATGAAAAGAGGATCCATCTGCTGCCCGCCGGATTGGTACTTGTACATTATGTACTGAAAACATTTGGCATTAAAGAGGTTAAAATTTCATCGCAAGCGCTCAGGGAGGGGATTATTCTGAGATACCTGAAGCAAGAGCTGGAAGATTTGATTGAGCTTGCCGGATCTGACGGCCCAAGAAAACGCAGCGTGATGGAACTTGTACACAGGTGCGACTGGCACGAAGCTCACTCGAGGCACGTGGCAAAACTTGCCCTTCAGCTTTTTGATCACTTTGGCAAAGGCCTTGGATTGAGCAATACCGACAGGGAGCTGCTGGAGTATGCGGCATACATGCACGATATTGGGTACCATATCTCCCACAGAAAGCACCATAAGCATGCACTCTACATCATCAGAAATGCAGACCTGAAAGGTTTTGAAGAGAATGAGGTTGAGATAATGGCAAATGTTGCGAGATACCACAGGCGCTCAACACCAAAAGCACGCCACCCACTGTATAAAGCCCTTGCAAAACCGGATAAGGATAGGGTTACAAAACTATCGGCCATTCTGCGTATAGCAGATGGATTAGACCGCAGCCACTATCAAAATGTACGTGGGATGGATATCGAAAAAACGAAGAAAGAGATTATTATAACCCTAAGAACAGAGTCTGATGCCGATCTTGAGATTTGGGGTGCAATGAGAAAAAATGCACTTTTTGAGCAGGTAACAAAACGAAAACTGCGTATTGAAGAGGCAGAACTTGCGGGGATGGTTTATTGATTACTTAATGTGAGTTTGAGATTAGGACAAGTACACATCCATTAAATACCCCTGTTTCTCGGACGGGCACGTCTGATCTGCATTGGAAGCCAACAAGGATCAAAACATCAAAGCCCTCACTTACCTTCAGCTTGTTGAGCTTTCAGTTTTTGGATGAGTTCATAACGCGCTTTAATCCCGCTCTTGTTACCAATATACATACCTGCGTAGCAGCCAGCTGCTGTTATAATGGCAAAAAGCAGTTCGTTGGCGGCTATCTCATCACTCATAAAAAAGATAAATACAACCGGTGGCAGAAAGATAAAAATGGCAAGCAGAATGTGAAGGTTTGTGGGGACAGGCACTTTACTTATGAAGCGTTTTATGGCTGCAAACGTAAGGTTGAAATAGAGAAACCCTATGAAAAGCATTGCAAGAATGCCCAGCCAGAAATCATAATCAGAAGCCTCCAGAAAGCGGTGTGTAAAAACGATGATACCAAGTGATATCATAATTGCCCAGGTAGAATAGGCGAAAAAACGGGGTCCGTTCTGCATAAAAATATTTTCTTTAAAGGTAAGGCAGTTGGCTGGTAATTGCACCCAAAAAGCCATTTGTATTGGCGGTTGATATCAAAAACTGGGAGGCCTTCTGCCTGTTGGGGTTGAGCTGCGTTCAAGATTATTCAGGCCCGGAAGCTTTTGGAAAAGGCTTTGAATCTGGCCGCCTGTGAGCGAAAGACGGAACATGTAGTACTGAAAATCTCCGAATGGATTAAACTGGAATGATAAATCCCAGCAAACCATCTGCCGCCGCAAACTAAACTGTGATGGCGTGAGCTCTTTTTCGATAAAATCATAACCAATTCTTGTAGAAACACTCCATTTTGGCGTGAGATTAAACCGGATGTTATTAGCATTCAAAACGGCCGATTTTCGAGCATCCCTGCCAAATTGATATGTCCACCGATAACTGAAATCAAGCCCCATCTCGAATGTGGACGAAAAATCCTGAACGGGTTGCGTGTTGAACCTTGAATCGATTGGGCCAAAAAATGCCTGATCATAAGGGTCGTATGGCCGGTATGGTGGTGTGGTAACCCGTGCGCCGCGCCTGCCCCTCCTGATATTAGTTGAGAGGCTAAGGTTGTAGTTAATTGGCTGCAAAATTTTGTTTGTATCCTCCCAAATAAAACGGTCTATCTCTACACCATTTTCATTCCTTGAATAGAACGAATACGATGCACTTGCAGAAAGCCGTAAACCTTCAACCACACGCGATGAGAGCGATACATTAAGCCGGCCAAAATTGAGGCTGTCGGCTGCAAAGTTATAACTCGACGTAGCTGAGAGGTTATCAATCAGGCGTAGGTTGGTACTTGTAACCTCACCGGTAGAATCGCGCCGAACACGTTTGGTTTCGAAAATATTGGTTACCCCGAACGACATGGTTTGCTGTTCTCCCGCTGCAGGCCCACCAAAAATTTCATCCTGAAATATAGAATAACGCTGTGTGTTACCGAGTGTATCAACCTCAACTTCGCGGTAAAAACCCCATCTGTCTTTCGAAAAGTCGGGGCTATAGCTGAAGCTAATATTTGGCCTTACGGTATGCCTCAAACCTTCAAAATTGCCAATTCGCATCTGCGAAATACCATAAAATGTAGTTGTAAAATTTAATGATGTTGAAAAATCTCTTGCGGCCTCAAATCCCTGCACTGTTCGGGTTACAACCCGGTTTTCTTCTTCATCAAACTCACGCCTGATTGTTGTGGGATACCAAAATTCATTGAAGTTAATACCGGCACTTACATTCAAAAACTGGCTTGGTATCAGTTGCGATGCGCTCACCGAAACACGCTGAACAAATCCATATTTAATGTGGCGGTCATCTCCCGTGGCTTCACGATGTTTAGATGGATTTAACAGTGCTTCAAACCAATTTACATCAGCTGAATCCCTGTCAATTGGCACAAAGTTATATTGCGAACGGAAATTGTTCCGGTAGTTTACCGAGATTCTTTCGTACCAACTTTCTTCAGAGAGCCCGGGCCTGTTTCGCTGGAAGGGCGAAAACTGCCTGAGGGAGAAGTTCATTTCAGGGCCGGTTAATCGAGTGGTATTTGTATTGAACTGCTGATTGAGATTGGAGGTTACACTAAAATTATAGGCCCCCTCCGGATGGCTGTATCTGTAGGATATTCTCGAGGTGCTGCTTGTCTCTGCCCTGTCATCAATATCGAAGGAGTTACGGCGAAAGTAATCGGCACTACGCAGGTTGATATTGGCATTGATATTAGAAAATGGCGACAGCTGCTGATCGTGTGTGAGTGCCAGCCTGCGTGTTCTTGTCTCTGTAAACCCGGGATCAGTAGGCTCAAGGCCGCGTTCAATGGAGAAACCAAGCACGGCACTGCCGTTGAAATTGCCGGTTTTTCGATATTGGAATCTCGATTCGTTAAACACGGTACCCGATGTAAACACATCGAATGAAGTTTGGGCTGTTAAATAATCGTTTATATACTGGAACCAACCCAGATTTTGAAGCCCGATACCACGAGCTGAAGTATTCTGAAATACATAGGTTGGCTCGAGAAGGCCGGAACGGCGCCGGTCAATTCCGGCAGGCACATATCCAAATGGGAAAACAAGAGGGTAGGGAATATCCAGAATATAAAGCTGCGCATTGGTGAAAAAGATCTCCTCTTCATCAACAACCTTCATCCGCCGCGCTTTTATGTAGTAATACATATGGTCGGGAGGGCAGGTTGAGTAGATTCCATCTTCAACAAAAACCTCAGTTCGCGAAATATTTTTTACCTGTGTGCCGATGAGGTAGCCATCATCAACCTGAATTTCTGCAACTTCAAACTTCCCTTTCTCGGTTTTATAGTTGAAAAGAATCCGCGTGCTTCTCAAGTCGGTTCCATTCTGTTTCAAAACGGGATAAGAGAGAGTATCCGCCGGTGATGTTGCCTGCGCCTGTACCTGGCTGAGATTTAGGTCGAGCTCAATAATGCCCGATGACAGCTCACCGCTGGTATGCCTCACATTGCTCGAGCCAAACAGAAAGGCTTTTCGCTCCCCCCGAAACCTGAAGGTGAGTGAGTCTCTTGCCTGAAAATTTACGGCATCAGCGGCGGATTCTCTGTCAGCTCTTCGGGTTTGAGGAACTTGTTGGGTCGCCCCGGTACCTGCGCTGATTGATGAAGGGGTTGATTGTCCCTGAGGTTGATTTTGCAAGAACTCTTCAAGGCCAATGCCTCCCGGAAGTTGGGGTATAGTGTCATTTTCAGCTGTACGGAGAGTATCGGATGCAGCCTGGCCGTGAACAACAGCTGCAGAAATGAGGAGCATGCATAATGGCAAAATTGAAATGAGGATTGTATGTCTTAGCCGGGCCACATGCATTTTTCTGGCAATACATCACAAAATGGTAAAAACAAGGCTATTCACTTTATCCGGAGTTATCCCATCTGGTGTATTACATAGATTATTATCAACTGAAATCATATCCCAACCATCATTTGCTTTTGCGAATTATTTTAGAAAGTGAGCTTAATCTACCCGTTCAATTCGGTAAACGGTTTCATTTGGCTTTTTCATGCCATACTCTTCCCGAACAATACGCTCAATCAATTCAGGATTTTTTTCGATATCTTCAATTTTCTTTTCAAGCTCAGCTGTTTTCTCTTCTAACTGCCTTGTTCGCTCAATCAGCTCTTTTTTCTGCTGCTCAAGCTGATATTTTGTGTAGAGGCTGTGTGTATCAAAAAAGAGAAACCAAACAGCAATGAAGGCAATAAGTGTGCCCACAATCCACGATCTTTTCCATCGAAATGAGTTGAATTGATTTAGCTTCATGATACTGTGATGATTTTTTACGAAATTACTCTAAAAATAGCGTAGAACCAAAGTATTTTGCTCAAACACCGCTCTTAAATTACCCAAAATTAATGGATAGGCAGTTCGTTCAGCCATCGTACCAGCAGCCATTCGAAACACAGTTTATGAAACTACAACACGTTTTACTGCCACTTATTTTAATCTTTTATTTTGCCGCCTGTACCGGGCAGGAAACACTGGTTCGGGAAGGTGGAGAGGAACGGGCCTCAGCTGTTCAATATCCAGATACAAGTACTGTTGAGTGGATAGAGGTCTATTTCAATATGCCGGCTGATCATTCTGTAGCGAAGCGTGGTAACCTTGTGAATGACAATGTTGACCTGCTGCAAACCCTGCTTGATCTTATTAACTCAGCCAAATACAGCGTTGACCTTAACATTTACAACCTCGAGCACCACGAGGTAGGAGAAGCCCTTGTGGCTGCCAAAGAGCGTGGTGTGCGGGTTCGGGTTGTTACCGATCACTATAACCGGTTTAGAAACCGGGAGCACGGCGAGGCGATGTGGGGAATGCTTCGGGATGCCGGAATTTATACTATTGATGATGCCGGGGATGTATTTAACCCCGACGGCACGATAACATCACACAGGCTGCCCGGCGCCAGTTATGATATGCACAATAAGTTTGCTGTGATTGATATTTTGAGTGAGAACCCTGATGATTATTATGTATGGACAGGCTCCATGAACCTTACCTACACCGGGCCAATCAACTCAAACAATACCATTGTGATTAAAGACAGCGGTATTGCAGAGGCTTACCACAGAGAGTTTAACCAGATGTGGGGCAGCGATGGCGATGTGCCAAATCCCGAACGGGCACGCTTTCATAAAGACAAGCGATACATAGATGAAAAGATTTTTTTTGTTGATACCACCAAAGTTGAGCTCTATTTCGGGCCCATCAATCGCGGCCGCTCAAAGCCTTCTATCGCTGAAAGGCTGCATGAACTGGTTCGGGATGAAGCCCAGACAGATGTGAACTTTCTTGCGTTTGCCATTACGCCCGATCTGCCCATGAGCCAGACTATGTGGCAAAGGTCTTTCTCTGATGGCATTCTTTTACAGGGCTTAATTGACCCCCGTTTTTATGCGCAATACAGAAATGCAGGAGCAATTTGGGCAACTCCCGAAGCGCAGATGGGCACAAGAAATATCAGGCAGGCGAGAGAACTGCGCACCCTTCATCATAAAGTAATGCTGATTGATGTAACAAAGCCGTTTGAGAATGATCGCGGTATTGCAGTTGCAGGTTCATATAACTTTTCGCGAAATGCCGAGGAAAATAATGATGAAAACTTACTCATTTTTCACTGCCAGTATATAGCAAATCAATACTACCAGGACTTTATGGGGGCAATGAAGCGGGCAACCGGTGAGTTTGAACCACCAGTGCCACCCATACGCCACGAGCAGTGGTATCCTGTAATGCGCGTGCACGACGGCAGCCGGTTCGATATAGAAGTAACTTACAGGTTTGGGTACCCGGTGCGCTTTTTGGGTGTTGAAGTGCCACGAATTTTTGCCGGGGCAGACTCCTCTGAATTTCACTCAGCTGAAGCTGCTGAGTTTCTGGCGAACCTGATAGAAGGCAAGGAGATTCGCATGTATGGCTACGACCTTTTTACTCCGGAATCGCGATACGGATCGTTCAGGGCTTACGTACAGGTTCGGGACGAAGATGGCACCATAACCGATGTGAACAGGGCGATGATAGAGAATGGGTTTGGCCAATGGACACGATACTATCGCCAGCATCCCGATTCTGTGACGGCTTTTCAGAACTATAGTGAGCTTGCAAAAGAGCAGGGTATTGGAATGTGGCAAGAGCCCGATCGTGTAGGCGAGCGCATACCAAGGGTAACACTCGGGCGCGATGGTGATGCCGTAGCAGTAGCATTCCCGATTAACATAAATCTGGCTGATGCTGTAACACTACAGGCATTAAGCGGTGTTGGGCCTGCCATTTCTGAACGTATTATTGAATATAGGCGCCAGCATGGCCTCTTCAGGGATATTGAAGATCTGATAAATGTATCGGGGATAGGGCCTGCAACAATGGAGAGGATGCGTCCATATATTACAGTTGATATAGTAGATTAAAAAAAATAACCCCTACCGGGTATCAGCCGATAGAGGTTAATCAAGAGAGAGTCTTAATAAAAATGTTTGTAAAGCGTGAATCGGGTGGGGCTCGAACCCACGACCCGCGGCTTAAAAGGCCGCTGCTCTACCAACTGAGCTACCGATTCAGAAGTAAAATTTCAAAGACTTCAAATATAAGAGTTTTGATTAATTAAAATCAAACATTCTGTTTCGGTACCAGTTAAAATCAATACTGCTGTTGCTATAGATTTTCAAACCTTATATTGCTAACGTTTACAAATTGAATGTAGTTCACATTACCAAGAATAAACTATGGCTTCAATATTTACTAAGATCATACGCGGCGAGCTTCCTTGCTATAAAGTAGCTGAAAATGAAACACATATCGCTTTTTTAGACATCAATCCGGTTGCCGAAGGCCATACCCTTGTTATCCCCAAAAAAGAGATAGATTATCTCTTTGATCTTCCCGATCCCCTTCTGGCAGATACCATGCTGTTCGCGAAAAAGGTGGCATTGGCAATTGATAAGGCGCTTGGCCCGGTGAGAACAGGGGTTGTTCTTGATGGCAGAGAAGTACCCCATGCGCATATCCATCTTGTGCCAATTTATTCTGATACGCAAAGTGTATCCCTTAGCCGTAAGGTGGATATTCCCGGCGAAAGAATGCAGGAAATAGCAAACAAAATTGCAGCCGGGGTGGATCTATGAAAATAATGGTGCTAAACGGGCCAAATCTCAACCTTTTGGGCCAGCGGGATAAGAATGTGTATGGATCTGATACCCTCGAAGATGTGAAGAACCTGCTCTCAGGCCACTTTCCTGAAATTGACTTTATCTTTCTGCAAAGCAACCACGAAGGCGATTTGATTGATGCCATTCAATCAGCCCGAACGGATACCATCGATGCACTTATCGCCAACTGGGGTGGTTTTACTCATACCTCAGTCGCCATTCATGATGCGCTGGAGCTTTTGACTATTCCAAAGGTTGAGGTGCATATCTCCAACATCCATGCACGCGAAGAGTTTCGCGAGCGATCCGTAACCGGCAAAGCGATGGACGGAATTATCACCGGCTTTGGAACATACAGCTACGTTTTGGGTGTGAAAGCAGCTCTGCAATTGCTATCGAAAAAATAATCCGTGAATAAACTCCGCGAACTCTTTTCAGATACGTTGATTTACGGCATAAGCAGTGTGTTTGCCCGGTTCATCAACTATCTGCTTGTTCCACTTCATACTGGCGTTTTCAATACAGCTCAGTACGGAATTATGGGGCTGGTGTATGCTGCAATCGCATTTTTGAACGTGCTGTTTACGTTTGGCATGGAGTCGGCCTATTTGCGATATGCAGAAAATCGGGAGCAGGCTCCACACGTGTTTAAAACCTTACAGACAGGCCTGCTGATTTTTGCATCTCTTCTCTGCCTTCTGCTCTATTTTTTGATGCCAATTCTGTTGCCTGTAATGAGCCTTAGCGCCGATCTGGCTCCCATCTACCTGATGATGCTGGGTATTCTCTGGTTCGATACGCTCTCCATTGTACCCATGGCAGAACTGAGGTTAACCCGCCGCGCCTGGCTCTATGCCTCGCTCAAAACCCTGAATGTTATCATAAACATTGCCCTCAATTTTTATCTGATTCTTGGCCTTGGAATGGGGATCGAAGCTGTCTTTTTGGCGAATCTTGCTGCTTCTTTTGTGATGACTATTCTTGTTTGGATGTTCACCGCAGAATTGTTGAAGGGGTCATTCAAAAAAGAGTGGATAAAAACCGCATTTTCATTCGGCTGGCCGTTTGTACCCTCAGGAATTGGGTTTGTGATCAACGAGATGCTTGACCGCTTTTTGTTGAATGCCATGGACCCTGCCAATGCACAGCGCCTTTATGGGCCGGATATCACACCTGAAGATGTAGTTGGTATCTATAATGCATGCTATAAACTGGCTGTTTTTATGCTGCTTCTTGTTCAGATGTACCGAATGGCGTGGCAGCCCTTTTTCATGCGCCATGCGGGGGATGGCGATGCAAAGCATCTTTTTGGCCAGGCGTTTATATGGTACAATGCATTTTCAGCGATGTTGTTTATGGCCGTGGCACTATTCAGGGAGCAAATAGTTGCCATACCCATTCCGGGCACCGAGGCAACGCTTATTGACAGCAATTACTGGGCCGGCCTCGATATTGTTCCGTTTCTGTTGCTGGCCTATTGGTTCCATGGGTGGTATATCAATTTCTCTTCGGGGGTATTCATCAAAGAAAAAACGAGGGTGTTGTATAAAATCACGTTGATGGGTGCGGGGATTACGATTATTGCCAACATTATTTTGATACCGTTTTATGGGATGATTGGGTCGGCTGCCGCCACGCTGCTCAGCTACGGAACCATGGCAACTACACTTGGCATCTACAGCAAAAAAATAATGGATGTGCCCTACAAACTGCCGGAAAGCTTTGGGTTGATGCTGGTTGTAGCAGGGTTGATATTCGCCGAGCCGGTTTTACAACAAGCTGTTTCAGGTGAATTTTTGGCAAAAGGTGTGTTGCTCTTCGCCGGCGCCATTGTCACCTCAATTTACGCTTGGCGGCTAATTCGATTTGATTGATATAGATTTTAGTCCTGAGATGAAACAGGAAAAAAAACCGCTAAGCCCGCGAAGAAACGCAAAGGGAAAGGCTTTGATATAGAGAGTCTTGGCGGCCCATAGCGCCCTCTGCGGTTATTCATTCTTTTCTCATGTCATGAGTGCACTATGGGAATTTATCTTTTTAGCGGTGCCCCTTCTTTTTTCCAGTTTACTTTTTTCCAAAGCAGCCAGACGCCAATTAGTACAAACGGTATGCTTAGAAGCTGGCCCATATCAAAAACAGATCCCTGCAGAAAGTCGGCCAGGGTCTCTTTGGTGAATTCAATCAAAAACCTGCCGCTGAATAGAACTACCAAAAATGCGCCGAATAGCGATCCTTCCGGTGGTTTTTTGTTGTATTTGAAATAAATCCAGCCGAGAACAATCAGTACAATCACACACAATATCGCTTCATAAAGCATGGATGGGTGACGCGGCAGCAAATCAATCCGCTCAAAAACGATGGCCCAGGGAAGGTCTGTTGGCATCCCGAGAATTTCGGAGTTGAAGAAATTCCCAATTCGAATAAACATTCCGCCAATGGCAACGCCCGGCACAACCCGGTCGGCAACCCACATAAAGGTTACGCCTGCCGTACGCTTGGCATACAGATACATCGCGATGATGATGCCAATTGCAGCACCATGGCTTGCAAGGCCGCCGGTCCAAACCTGTGGGATGAGATGGATGTTACGCAGGTAAAATTCAGCTTCATAAAAGAACACATGCCCCAGCCTTGCCCCGACGATTGTGGCAACCAATACGTAAATCAACAGGCGGTCGAGTTCTTCTTGTGGTTTTCCTGCATCCATAAATAGTTTGAAACCGAGCGAATAGCCGGTAACAAATGCGAGTGCGAACATCATGCCATACCATCGGGGGGAGATGGGGCCTATGGTTTCGAAGGATGGGGAGGAAATAAAAAGAAAAGGGAGCTGGCCGATAATCAATGCACCAATCATCAATCCCCAAAAATGGAGTGCCGGTGGTGGCTCGGGCTCTTTCCCTTTTTTGGCAGGTGGTGTAATTTTTTTGTAGCCGAAGTAGGCTATTACAGCGGCAAGTAGCAGCCCCCAGATTGAAATGGAGAAAGGGAGGCTGATTTCCGGAATGGTGAACATGATGGGATCAGCATCCCAGGTGATAAAATTTTGAGAATCCATGAAAACGTTCAGGGTTGATAATTTGGTACAACTCTGAAAATACAAAAGGGGCGGTGTAAATACATTGCCTTTTCCAAAAGTTGGGAGTTTGTGAGCTTCTTAATGAATAATTGTGCAGTCAAATGGAAGAAAAACCGCTAAGCGCGAAGAAACGCTAAGGGAAAGGTTTTGATATAGAGAATCTTGGCGGCCCATAGCGCCCTCTGCGGTTATTAATTCTATTTCCTGTATCGATGAATAGTTTGAGTTCAGAAATATTTTTAAACATGTACAGATTTATCAATTCTGAGATGAAACAGGCAAAACCGCTAAGGGCGCAAAGAACCGCAAAGGCTTATTAAAGAAGAAGTTTATGCCTGTAAAGATTGAATGATCTTCAATTTTAAAATAGCCGCCGGAGTAAATCGCGAGCGCCGTCTTGAATGTAATCCCTCACAATCCGGTCGATGGTTTCTGTATCGGGCCGGATTTGTGGGTTTGCGGTTGTACCGGTAATGCGAATGGGTACAGCCAGCCGCCCATCCTCAAGTTGAAGGGCATCAGCCGCACGGCTCGAGATAACACTTGCAATACCTCTCTTAAAGCGTTCAGGAAGTAAAAGTGTAGCCCGGTAATTGATGCGGTCATTCACCATATGCAGTGTTCCGTCCAGCTGCATGCCCAGATTGCCGCTTGTAATGCTAAAGTTCTGGATCGTCATAACGGTATCTTTTATGCTGAAATCAGCATTCCAGGCATCCAGGGTTAGCCGCTCAAGCTCAGGGGCGTTCAAGAATTCAGCAATGCGAGTTTGGATTGGGTGCCCCCGCATCTGCGCACGGCTCATTCCGAAACTGCCGCTGGCATCGGCCGTGGTAATGTCTACTTCAAGATCGGGCATCAGGTGAGATGCATACCGTATTTCTGAGTTGAACTCGCCGGTGATGTAGTTGTGCAGCGTACTTTGCGGGCCTAAGAAACCGGTATCGCGGAAAAACGCATCAGCCCGAACGCCTTTTAGCGAGCCCTCAAAAAGAATATTGGTTCGCAGGGGATCCGGTGCATTCCAGTCCATGCGGCCCTCGGCAGTTCCCTCAAATAGTTTTGCCTGCGCCTGGTCAACTCTCATTTGGGTAGGTGTGATTCTACCGCGCCCTTTAATTTCCGTGATATCAAGTCCCAGAATAACTAACCGATCGATGGCTGCATCAACGTTTGCGGTAAGATTAGGCAGTTCAATCGGAATAGGTTCATCGGAATCTTCTTCCCAGTCAATCATCTCATCTACATTCAAAAACCGGCTGTGGTACGACCCGGTGATCGAAGGCATGTTTTCTGTGGAGCTGTGTTCATCCAGAAAACCCAGGTAGTTGCGCAGCGAACCCTGCAGATTGATATCGGTTGAGCCGTACATCATCGAAAAACGCTCGAGATTCATGGTTTGCGGGGTTATGCTCATTCTTCCGCTCAAACCGGTAACCGGCAGAAAGAGAGAGTCACCAGCAGCACTCACATTACTTATTTCGAGCGACCCGTTTAGTGCGATCTGTTTGATATCGTTTACCGGCCCCTGAGTTCGGAGGTTCATCACAGCGCTGCCTGCCAGTTCCTGAATCCACGGTTCGAGCGAATAGTAAGACGATACACTACTCAGGGATGCATTTCCGTCGAAAGTGAGGTCAACCTCGGGATTCTCACTCAAATAATTTACTACACTGCCCCGTAGGGAGAGCGCATTTTCTCCGGTTTTGAAACGCGCCTCACTGATGGAGAGCCTGCGTCCGCTTGCCTCAGCGCGGAAGGTGATATCTTCAATTGGATTTGAAACGATGCTGTGAGACAGATATCCATCGGTAAGCTCAAATCTGCTTTGCTGAAGCAGGCTTTCAATTTGATCGGGATCGGGGCGGCCGCGCAACACAACGTTGGCAACCAGCTGGCCGCGCATGCTGAGTGTATCTTCATCAATCGGGTAAAAATCTTTGATAGTTGCCAGATCGAAATTGATGTCAGCGGTTACATCAACCGTGCGGCGGTCTTCATCGAGTGGCCGAAGAACACTGCCGGATAGCCGGAAACGATTATTTGCAGCTGTAAAGCCCGATTCATCAATACGAATGCGATCCTGATTGGCATCAATTCTGGCATTTATCTGCTCGATGGGGCGGGGAACATCTGCATATTTCAGCAGGCCGTTTGTTAGGTTGAACACACCCGAAAATACCGCATCTTCGGGCCTGTCAATCCGCCCTGTTGCGCGGGCATTTGTTCTGAGAAGCCCTGCAAGATTCTCTACCCCAAACTCTTCAATCGGGTAAAAACTACTGACGGTTTCAAGATTGATGTCGCCGTCGAGTTCGAGCGAGAATGTGGCATCTTCTTCAAGCGGACGGTCAATCGTACCCGAAGCGGAAACACTGTTCACTCCTGCACGCGCCCTGAAATGGCTCATGGTTGCAAGGTCATTATTAAAAAGTAACTGAAAGTTTATGTCTTCAATCGCTTCGGGCAGATCCGGGTTTTGCAGAAAGCCATCGGCAACTTCAAGTGTAAAATCGAAAGCGGGCAGGGTATCCTCAGA
This sequence comes from Balneolaceae bacterium, assembly GCA_007134085.1. GTDB lineage: Bacteria > Bacteroidota > Rhodothermia > Balneolales > Balneolaceae > Rhodohalobacter. The sequence continues at coordinate 6,974 of SLLL01000009.1, read as the reverse complement.
AAAGATGCCGGTTACGGAACCTTCAAGAACAAGCGATCCGCGTGTTTGCAGGCCGGTGATATACTCTTCGAAATTTGGTGGTGCGAGGCGGAGCAGTTCTCCAAAATTTTCTGATGATGACGCAAACTGAAGGTCAAGAGCAAGTTCATCGCTACCCCAGTCTGAGACGGAGCCGGTAAGGTTGAGGGCAAGCCCCCGGATGGAAACTGTTCCCTCAGTGAAGTTGAGTGTCTCATTTTCAAGATCAAGCGCAGAGGTTTGATTTATCCCCATCGACAAATTTGTGATGTAGGAGGTGCCATCCATGGAAACATTCAGCGACCCAATCTGTGCATCTACCCGGCTTTCGAGTATATCACCAAAAAAGAGGGAGATGTCTGCATCGAGCTGCTCAACGGAGGCAAGGGTATTCGAGGTTTCATCGGTGTAAAAAACGGAGGCATCACGCAGTGAAAAACCGGGTATGGAGATTGTAAAGCCATCGCCATCATCGGCTTCAGGTTCTTCCGAATCGAGGAGAAAGTCGATGTTGGTGGTAGAATCGGCAAAAATGGTGTAATTGATAACCGGCCTGGTGATTGAGAGACGGGTTACGGATAGCTCATCCCTAAAGAGCGGGAAAAGTTCAACGGTTACAAGCAGTTCATCAAGCGAGGCTACCGGTTCACCCTGTGGATCGGGGATGCGGAGCCCATCAATATCGAGGCCAAATCGCGGAAATGTGCGGAAGAAGGTAATCGACATTCGGTCCACTTCAACTTCGCTTCCAACGGCAGATTGTACATGTGGAAGGATAGTATTTTTAAGACGCTCATCTGTGAAGTAGAGATTCAATGCTACAATAAGAACGATAAAAAGTGCCAGGATAACGGCGAGGATTTTTAAAAAGAGTTTCATGATCGGGGCTTGTTAGTTTAGTGTATAAACGCTTGATAAATACGATTGTTTCAGGATGGCGAGCGCAAAGAGTAGCCGGAATTTGATCAGGCAAGAAAATGGCCGTTGATTTGCTTAGCAAACCTTGTAAAATCATCAACGTCTTTATGGCAAATATGAAAAACAATCTCCCAATTTATTTGTTGATACGTGTGAACAGCTACATTTCTGAAACCTACAGCTTTTTTCATTCGGGTTGTTGTATGCGCATCAAGAATGCCCATCTTTTCCAGAACTTCGAATGTTTCTCCAAAGCTGGATGGTGCAGGATGATCGGTTTGGGCAATGATATGTGTGCCAATATCCACGCATAACTGAACAGCCCTCTCAAGGTTTACGGATAGAATATCCTGAAGGTCAAGGTTGTCCTGTAGTTCCTCGATTGTAGATGGACGCTTTTGAATAATCCTGTTGATGCAATTTCGCAGGGACTCCAGTTTTTCTGCCACTACTCGTTTATCCATCGTTCTCTTCTTTCCTTTAATATTCTGTCATGATAAGGCATCATATCTGCCTGATTGTATAGCATTTTCTTCATCAATGCAGCGTAGAGGTTTCGATCCAGGCAATGTATTAGTATGCCATTTGTGAGAGCCTGATGCAGCAGGGTGCCATTGATCTGCCGAAGGTCGACGAGGTCGATTGGCCGGTTTAGCTTCTCCGCCAGTTCTGTGATGAGTTCTTTTTTTTCATTGGAAGAGAGTGCTTTATTTCCTGCAACTGCAATATCAAGGTCACTTTCAAACCGAAGCCTGTTTTCTGCTGATGATCCATACAGAATCCCAATCGTTATGTCGGGGAACGATTCAAGAACTTGTTTTATATGATTCTGTATGGCTGGTTGAGACATAAAAATTCTCTTTTTTATATGCCGTAATGTACTATGAATGGCGATTAAAACGAAGCCTCAATCACAACCTGATAATTTCGGGGTGGCCCAAAAATGGCAGGGCGTTCGATGTAGTAGTAATCAAAAATATTGCGGGCAATGAATGCAGCGCTGAGATCGAGCCCGCGGATGGGCTGATTCCACATGAACCGAACCCGGGCATCGGTTACATACACCGCGGGGAATACTTCGGCATCGTTCACAAAGAGGGAGAAGTCGGTATCCACCCGCTCCGGAGCGCTGGCTGCACGGAAATCAACTCCTGCTTCGAGCCAGCTTCGAAGTTGCGACCGGCCGGATGCCTGCACTAAATGGCGTGAGCGATAAACCAGCGGCTCATTCAGCTCCAGATCTGTAGGATCAAGAAGAGTGTACGCTGTGGTGAGGTGGTGCCTCTGATCAACGGTAGAAAATGAGAGCGATGCCTCGGCTCCGCGAATGCGGGCTTCCGTAAGGTTAATGAACTGAAACGCCCCTCTCTCCGCAATAAATGTGGGTTCAACCAGCCGGCGATAGTCATTCCAGAAACCGGTCAGTTCTGCTTTGATGCTTAGATTCCGCCCGATCAGGTTCATATACGTAAAACCGGCTTCGTACCCCATGCTGGTTTCCGGCTGCAGTGCAAGGTTCGATACAAGCGGGAAAAAGTCCTGATTATTAAAAAAGCGCTCGGCCACACTCGGCACCCTGAATCCTTTTCCAAGTGATGCCCTTGCTGTGAGGTGATCGGTCACGGAGTAGGAAGCGCTGAATTTCGGGCTGAACTGAGTTGCGGTTTCCAGAGTGTGGATTTGATAGGCATCATACCGAAAACCGGCCGTAGTGGTGAGGCGGTTGTTCCAGTTAACCTCTGCCTGGAAAAACACCGCGCCCTCTGGTTGATTGCGAACCATCAGCGAATCCTCGCCCACAAAAACATCAGAGCGCACGTAGTTCTCATCAAAAGAGCCGCCGGTAGTGAGAATCAGATTATCAAAGGGTTGAATGTTTACCTGTGCCTCTCCGCCATACCGCACACCCACATTGTGGCGGTCGGATGACCGCACATTTCCTTCTCTGTCGATGGGGCGAAATGCCACCCCAAACAGCCGCCCTTTTATGGTGTATTGTACTGCATCACTGACATTGTGGGTAAAAACCGGAAGAATGGTGAGCCGGTCGGAAAGCCCGCGGTTCGACCCCGATGCGGTATCGCCGGCAAGCTGAATCTGTCCGGGACGGAGAGGATCCCGCAACCCGTTCCAGTAGAGAAACTGATAATTTCTGTTTCTTCGCGCCCCGGTGTAGAGCGAAAAATCGATATTACGGTTGATGTTCCAGCCCAGTTTGGTGTAGAGCTCAATCCCCTCGCTCGTGTTATTCTGCAGATAACCGGCATTATCAATCAGCTTGCCGCTTATCCAGTAGCCAAAACGGCTGCCAACCTGATGAGAACGCCCGAAAAGCAATCCTTGTACCGGGCGGTATTCGGATGCCCCATCCCACGATTCTTTCCATTCATCAAACCGGACGGGCTCGTACAGCCCGCCAAAAAACCGCAGTGTGGTTTCAGGCTGTTCAGAAAAATCGCGGGTTATCAGGTTGATGACCCCGCCGAGCGCTCCCCCTCCGTACAGTGCTGATCCGGGGCTTTTGAGCACCTCGATCTGGCGGGTTTGTGTGAGTGGCAATCCGTCAAAATCCATCCCGCCCTGATCGGGGCCCATTAGCGGCACGCCATCAACCAGCAGCAGAACCCGGCTGCCAACACCGTAAGCAAATCCTGACGATCCGCGAATGTTCACAGAATTTCCGAGAACCTGCACCCCGGGCACATAATCCAGCGCCTGATCTAACGAGATGATATTCCGCGAACTGATTTCTGCCGGTGTGATGGTGTTCATGCTGACCGATACCCTGCCGATGAGCTGGCTTCGGCGCGATGCGGTAACCACCAGTTCTCCCGACTGAAGGGTGATTGGGCTGAGTTCTACAGTGAGCGATAGCACCTGCCCCGCTTCAAGTAAAATGGTTTGAAAGTGCGTTTGAAAACCCACCATGGATACCCGAAGTGTGTGCTCGCCGGCGGGGATATTTTGCAGGCGGAAAAGCCCGTCGGCATTGGTTGATGTTCCCCTCTGGATATCGGGCAGACTGACGTGCACACCGGGCAGGGTTTCTCCGGTTTGATGGAGTACAACACCCTCAATGGTTGCCGTTGCCTGCCGGGCTTCGGTTGATGATACCAAAACAACAAGCACAAGAAATATCAGAATCAGAGAAGTTCTTGCCATCATCACTCCGGTGGAAAGGGTGGGAGGTTGTCGAAATCCACGAAGATGGTTACCTCAACAGTGTCTCCGTTTATGGTGATGAGGCCACCGTTCTCCTTATAGACCCCAAGCGGGCGCCAGTCTTTAAAAATATCTGAGCCAAACTGATTTGCGATGATGTTGTACACATACACGCCGTTTTCGAGCTCGCCCACAAAAAACTCTTCTGAATCTACAAAGGTTTGCAGGCGGTCGCTCGACCGCAATGTACCGCGGATGAACTCACCCAGAACCTGGCTGAAATCGGTGGGGGTAAAAGGCAGCGGTACAAAAATAAGCTCCCTGAACTCACTCGATGGCGGCCACTCGCCCGTATAAAAGACCTTACCGGAAATAGCGCCGACAGGCTCGGGTTCCGGCGGGGGTGGTTCCAGTCCACCTTCGCACCCCGTAAGAAGCAAAAAGATGGCTGAAATAAGCAAAAGATATGTGTACACCGGACGGATCAAAGCATCTTTTTTTATTCAATATGATCAACCTTTAAGATGCAATCAAGAGGGTTGGGGAATTAAACGTTGGATTCTGTTATCCGGGCTTTTGGTTTGGTGTAATTATAGTTGTAAAGAGGGCACTCTTTAGAAGTAGTTTCGGGAGCAATGAAAACGTTGTGTGGCTTTTATAAAAAAAATTTATTCTGCTTTTTATTTTTCACTTTTCAAGTTCCGAATACATTTTATTCGGATAATAATCTGTTTTTATTTGCCCTAAAAGGCAATTTCGATTAATATAAACAGAACACGGCAGATGATGTGCATCTGCTAAATGCATGTTAACAGTCTTAAGGAGCTTTCAAATTTAAAAAGAGATCCAAATGGATACTGTTTTAATAATTATCGCAGTTATTTTAATCGTTGCCTTTTTTGCAGTTCTTTCTAAGAATAAAGAACAAGCATCCAAGAATAATCCTTCTAATAATTACAATTACGAAGGCAATTTAGATCAGAATTTTTATAGTGATAGAAAATATAAATTGCAGGTTATGCCAACTGTATTTACAACCTTAAAAGCTCTAAAAATTAGGGGTAAAATATTTGATAGCCAAGAAGAAATAAACAAGCTGGGTTTAAAACAAAGTGAGGCCTATTCAACTACATACATGCCTGAATACGATACTCAAAGGATAGAAAATATGTGGACTGATGGTGGCAATGTCTCAAATGAAAAGCAACTTGAGGATTACTATACATTTCTAGAAAAGTTATGAAGTTTATTTGAGGATAAAACTGTAAGTGCAGAAGAAAGATTTCAAAATATTATCAAATTATGCAAAGAGAGTGATCAGTATAAAAAGTATTTCAATAATCTTAATGAATACTATAAAGCTTTTCCAGCATGTCTATTTTATAAAGACTTAACCAAAGTTGATGGAATTGGGGATGGAACTGCTTTCACATTATTTAATTCAGGGATTAAAACTTTAAATGAATTAAAAAATTCATCTGATGAAAAGTTAAATGAAATTCCTGGAGTAGGGAAAAAAACCATTCAGCAAATTCGAAATTACTTCAAAAATCAAATTGTATTTGACGATGATGTTTCGAAAAAATCTAAAAATTCAAGCAGTGAAGGTGAAATACCAAAAAAACCAAATAAAAGTGAGGGTATAGATAAATGGAATGCCAATGATGCTCAAAAAGGTATTGTTCCAGACGCACACTCATTTGGTGTACGAAGGTCAGTAATTCAAATACTCGAAACTACCGCAATCATGACCAGTTCTAAAAACATAGATACTATTCTTGGTAGGGCTGATTTTTTAAGAGAAAGGTTTGCAGAAATAATTCGTGCAGTGAAAACCCCACAGTACAGCACCGATATGCAGTATGCTTTAGACGAATACAGGTCAACATATTACAATACTGATATTAAGGGATGGCAAATGGGAATTTTAACCAAACCAGAAGAATTCGACATAGACAAATTTTGCGCAGAATGCTTATTTGAAGGTTTTATGCGGCATTATGACCACCAGCAAGAGCAGATTTCAAATCTGAAGAGAGATTCTGCAATTAAAAATCGCTACAGAAAACTGCATGAAAAAATTATTCATTTTTTAGATGAGTTCGATAAAGAATGGAATTCAAAAACTGCTAATGATTTCAAAAATGAAAAACTGGAAATATTAAAGAATATTGAGTCTACAATAATTAGCAATAAAAAATAATCTTAAGTTCAATTAAAAATAGCCCAGACTGTTAACAAGTGTTTCCTGCGGACCGGTACCGTTATTTTGCTGCACTTTTGAGTTGATAGCCCGGCTGCAGAAACACCAAACCGTTATATAACCTAATAAACCACACATTTTGATCATTAATCAAAAGTTATACTGTAGACAATGAAGGAATTGGATGATATTACATCAAAATGTAGTGAAGTAAAGGCCTTGGCAAAAGGTGGACAAAAGTCTGTATTGTCTGCAATACATCCTGAATATGGAAAAGTTGTAATCAAATTTGGAGAATACAGATCTATTAATAGCATTGAAAGAATAAAACGTGAAGTTGAGCTTCTTAAAGAGTTAAATTCAATGTATTATCCTAAACACTATGAATTTATTATCGATGATGAGAATAGAGAGTTTTTAATTATTGAAGAATGTATTGATGGTAAAGAATTATCCGAATATGCATCAGTATTCTCTGAGGCGACATCTATATTAGGTTTAATCCAGAATTTAGTTAAAGGGCTTAATATAATATGGTCAAAAAATGTAATCCATCGTGATATAAAACCTGCTAATATTCTTATTAAATCAGATGGACTGCCTGTTATTATTGACCTTGGAATTGCCAGATTTCTCGACAAAGCTTCTTTAACCCATTCAATTGCTCCACGTG
>SLLL01000107.1 GCA_007134085.1 Balneolaceae bacterium | reverse complement strand
TTATGAGCAGTATGGTTAACTGTCGAATTTGCATGCATGAAGTTTAGAACGATACAACAGCACCAAAGCCGAAAAGGTGCCGGAATTTAAACGAGTCTTCATCCCCCGCATCTGATAACCAAAACGGAATTTCATACCTCAACACAAACCCTCGAGGTTTGCCAAGATAATCGGGGATGTTTAAAGATAACGAAAATCCTGCACCGGCATTAGAGAAGGCGCCATCAGGATCACTATCTGTAATACCCAAAGAAGTACCGGAATCAAAAAAGAGGTACGACCTGAAATTCAAAAACTCTGATGCATAGGGAATATCATTAAACAGAACTGCAATCGGGTTCCAGTAATCGAGCTCGGCATTGATTGAAGCTACACTGTTGAAGGTATTTGGTGACGTTAAACAGAGTTCACCGCCAGTAGGAGAAGAGTTACAAAACTGGAATGAAGCAATATCTCTCGTATTGTAACCGCGAACATTTGCACCCCCTGCTATGTGGACATTGCCGCTCTCCATCCACCGGGTTGGGATGGTGCCTTTGGCTCTTGTAAATGCATTGCTCATCCAGTCTATGGCAGGCCGGGTACTGCGTGAGAAGAGATACTCAGGTGCTGCATTTTCTGAGGCCAGGCCAACATATCCCCTCAATCGCAGGCCAAAATAGTCATTAAATTGTACCCGTTGTGTTGCCCTTATAGTAGCAGTTGTGAAAAAATCATTCAGATATTGAAAGCGTGTACCTGCCTGAATATTGTACCAGCCGAGTGTATTGTCGTTCTGAAGTTCGAAGGTAAGTGACGTCAGTAATTTAGATTGATCAGAAAAAATCTGTGTCAGCTCATTAAACTCCGACCATAGCGGCTCAAAGTGTACATACTCACCGTCGAACCGTTTTTCGAATGAGTTATATATGCTGAATTCCCGATACCTGCGCTCATCAAAACCCTGCTGCCAGCGCTTGTTAAACCCAATTCCATGGTTATGATATCCCGTTCTGATTGAGCTTCGAAGCTGAATGTTTGCCTCACTCCCATAATCTGACCACGGCTCTATCGGTTCAGTATATGTAAGAGCGTAGGATACCGGCAAAGACGGAAACCATGTGCTAAGCCAAAAACCGGCTTCAAGCCTGTGCGGCCCATCTTCAAACGTTCCCGGAACCTGGCCCTTTAAACGAACGCCAAGCAGAATACCATCCACATCGTTGTACCAGATGTCGGGTGATGGCAATACTTCATAACGGGGAGTTTGCGCATAGAGATTGTTCACTGCGAATAGGGGCAGCAAAAACAAAAGCAGGAATATTAGTCTATAGAAACGATCCAATCTTCAAGAATTTGGCCGGAGGTTAATAGTTGGTTTGTGAGTGCAAGCAGGCGTTTTTGTTCCGGCCAGAAGATAACCTCCAAAGCCTTTTCAAGGGAAAACCATCCAAAGTCGTTATGTTCGTCATCCAAAACAGGTGTTTCGATAGCGTTAAGTTCTGCAGCAAATGCGGGGATGGAGTGAACCATATCTGTTTTCTGCTCATAAAAATGATTAACGCCGGGTACAGTCCAGAATTTTACAGGAACTAGAGAAGTTTCTTCTTTTAGTTCCCTAAGTGCTGCCTCCCAATAAGCTTCTCCCTCTTTCACTTTGCCGCCAACCATTCTCCACTGCCCCTGATAAACATGGCCTTTTGCTCTCTTCAGCAATAAAAATTCCGGTTTATTCTGTTTGAACCGGTAAGGATATAGGTCGATCAGTTTCTTTTCAGGCATCAGACTGAACCATTTTCTCGAAATATTCCATGGTTTTCATCAGGCCTGTGTGGCGGCCTGTTTTTGGTTCCCAGTTTAGCACCCGTTTAGCTTTTGAAATATCAGGCTGGCGAACTTGGGGGTCATCAGCAGGCAGTTCTTTAAATACAATCTCACTGCTGCTGCCGGTTATTTTGATGATCTCCTCAGCAAATTCACGAATAGTTATCTCTTCCGGATTGCCAATGTTTACCGGCTCTACTTCATTGCTATTTGCAAGACGGTAAATTCCTTCAACCAGGTCATCAACATATGTGAATGATCGTGTTTGAGACCCATCACCAAAAACAGTAATTGGTTCATTTTTCATCGCCTGCCTGAAAAAAGTAGGCAGAGCCCGGCCATCACGCAGCCTCATTCGTGAACCATAAGTGTTGAAAATTCGCACAATGCGTGTCTCAATATTGTGAAACCGATGATACGCCATCGTCATCGCTTCAGCAAAACGCTTAGCCTCATCATACACTCCACGGTAACCTGTGGGGTTTACATTTCCCCAATAAGTCTCTTTTTGAGGATGTTCGAGGGGGTCACCATACACCTCACTGGTTGATGCCAGCAGAAATTTCGCATTCTTCGCTTTTGCCAGCCCAAGTGCTTTATGCGTTCCCAGAGAGCCCACTTTCAGTGTCTGAATAGGCATTTCAAGATAGTCTATCGGGGAGGCGGGAGAAGCAAAATGGAGTATAAGATCGAGCGGGCCCTCTACGTGTATGTAGTTGGTTACGTCATATTTCACGAATTCGAACCTATCACTGCCGATCAAGTGGCTAATGTTACTCTGCGCTCCGGTGATAAGATTATCCATGCAGATTACATCCCAACCTTCATTGTGATAGCGATCGCACAGGTGCGATCCTAAAAAACCTGCACCTCCCGTAATTAAAACCCGTGAACTCATATCAGAAAAATTAGTGGCTGTTAAGCTCGTTTAAATATTAACGCTGGGCCTTCCAACGCTGATGTAGATTAAACCGGCTTCTTCCGCACGGTTAAGATCGTAGAGGTTTCGTCCGTCGAATACTACGGGCTCTTTCATCGCTTTAGGAAACCGGCTCAAATCAGGCCGGCGAAATTCATTCCACTCTGTGCAGATCACGAGCGCATCCACATCGTTAATTACAGAATCGCGATCATCCATAAACTCGATGTTTGCAAGAGCTTCATCAGACGATGCTTCTTTGAATGTTTCAATCGCTTCAGGATCATACGCTTTCATTTTCACACCAAGCTTCGCAAGTTCTTCTGTTATATAAAGAGCCGGAGCCTCACGAATATCATCCGTCTCCGGTTTGAATGAAAGCCCCCAAATGCCAATTGTTTTGCCTTCGAGCTTGCCGTTGTAATAGAGTTTCATTTTCTCTACGATGGATACTTTTTGATACTCATTTACCTTCATCACAGAATCGAGAATCCTGAAATTGTAGCCATATTCACCTGCTGTGTGATGGATAGCCTGCACATCTTTCGGAAAACAGCTGCCTCCATATCCAATTCCAGCAAAGAGAAAACGTTTGCCAATCCGTGAATCAGTACCAATACCACGGCGAACATTATCCACATTTGCTCCCACTTTTTCGCAAATATTGGCAATTTCGTTCATGAAGGTAATTTTTGTGGCAAGCATGGCATTTGCAGCATATTTAGTAAGCTCGGAGCTTCGCTCGTCCATAATGATTATGGGGTTACCACTGCGCACAAACGGCTCGTAGAGTGCGGTCATCATCTCTGCCGCTTTCTGGCTACGTGTACCAACAACCACTCTTTCCGGTTTCATAAAATCTTCAACCGCAGCACCTTCTCTGAGGAATTCCGGATTAGAAACTACATCAAACTCATGATCAGTTTTGGCTGCAATTTTTTCATGAACTTTATCAGCGGTACCTACAGGCACGGTGCTCTTGTTCACAATTACACGGTAGCCGGGATACTTGTTGAAAAGATTTCCCAACTGATCAGCCACATTCAGAACAAAGCTCAGGTCGGCCTGGCCATCGGCACCGGGAGGTGTAGGCAGGCAGAGAAATATAATCTCTGACTCCTGAAAAGCTTTATCAAGATTTGTGGTAAAAACGAGGCGGTTTTCGCGAATGGCTCTGTCGAAAACACGGTTCAGGCCGGGCTCATAAATAGGCACCTCACCTTTTCTCATCCGTTCTACTTTTTTCTCGTCAATATCTACGCAAATAACGTCGTTGCCGCTGTCTGCAAAACATGTGCCGGTTACAAGGCCAACATAACCGGTTCCAATAACTCCTATTTTCATGAATCTGAATGTATTATCGTTCTATTTTTAACACTTGCAATTCCAGCATACCGGCGGGCACTTTTACCGAAACGGTTTCGCCCACTTCCCTGCCGAGAATTGATTTACCAATGGGGGAATCAACAGAGATTTTACCCGCTTTAAAGTCGGCTTCATTTTTTGAAACCAGGGTATACTTCATCTCTTTGTTCACTTTTTTGTTGAGAATAGTAACTGTTGATAATAGATACGCTTTTGATGTATCGATGTTCTTTTCATCGATGATGGTCGCCGTTGCGAGAATGTGCTCAAGCTCAGCAATTTTCTTTTCGAGATGGCCTTGCGCCTCTTTTGCCGCATCATATTCGGCATTTTCACTAAGGTCGCCTTGTGCCCGTGCATCGGCAATTTCCTGGGCAATCTCTTTTCGCCCGCGTGTTTTAAGATCTCTTAACTCTTCATCCAGTTTTTCATAACCTTCTTTGGATAGATAGTTTTTCTTCATATGTAGCTGTTTATCAACTTTTTAAAATAGAAATAGCAGTGCGTACCCTGCTATTATTTGTTTCATTTTTCTGCTTTGTATAGAACAGTAAAAATATGATGATATGATCTGTTTACCAACCGTTATTTAAGCAACCGTTGAATGTTACAGAGAACCACAGCTGGCCTTAACGTTTTAGAGTTTTAATTAAATCGTTATGCGCCGCCTATTGATTAAAAACCACACTGTCATCTTGAGCCACTAATTTTGCCCAAAAAGCGGGCAACACTATTGAGGAGGTGACAGTAAAAAAGTCCCCTCTTAAGAGCTTGTGAGAAAATTGCCAAGCAACTTAAACTTAATCCATTTTTTAGGCCACGAGGGCACAAAGCCACGAAGATACACGAAGTCCAGTTAATTGATATTATTTTTACTTCGTGTACCTTCGAGCCCTCGAGTCTTCGTGGTAAAATTTACGGTTACAATGATTTTGATAATAATTTTCTCACTGCCACTTGAGAGGGGATTTAGGGTGTGTTGCAGTGGAACCAATATCGTCGATTCAACCAAAATTCCAAATACGGAACCAACTCATCACAAGAAAAAGCTTATGATCAGTACAATCGTAACCCCGGTAACCCCGATGATGGTCTCCATGATGGTCCACGATTTCAGGGTCTGTTTTTCGGTGAGCCCCATGTACTCTTTTACCAGCCAGAAACCGGAATCGTTTACGTGCGAAAGTACCGTTGCACCACAGGCAATGGCAATCACAATGGTTCCTATTAATGGCGGAGAGTAACTACCCATTTCTATGATTGGTGCGATTAGTCCGGCGGCGGTAACCATCGCCACAGTGGCTGACCCCTGCGCCACACGGATCACCGTAGCAACCAGAAATGCAAATAGTACCACCGGCAGGTTTGTACTGCTCATCACATCAACTAAAACTTCACCAACACCTGTTGCCACGAGAACACGCCCAAACACACCGCCTGCTCCGGTAAGCAGAATTATCATCCCCACCGGCTCCATCGACTTGGTTGCAACTCGCTGCACCTCTTCACGGGAAAATCCGAGTTTGGTTCCCAGAAAATAGAACGCCATCAGGATGGAGATCATCAGTGCAGAGAACGGGTGGCCAATGAACGACATCCACTGGCTAACTGCGT
>SLLL01000179.1 GCA_007134085.1 Balneolaceae bacterium | reverse complement strand
GCACAGCTTATCGATATTGAAGGTGGCCGTTCTGCACAAGAGCAGTGGCAAGCACTCGATGCTTTCATTGAGCAGGATCCATACCTCAGTTCTGTTCGTGGCGAAATCACTGAAAGAAACGGTGCCAAACTTCCATGGCTGCACAGAGTTGATTTCCGTGTTGCACAGGATCTTAACATCTTCAGAGGCCAGCACAAACTTCAGTTAACGTTCGACGTACTGAACATCGGTAATCTACTCAATGACGAATGGGGTGTATCAAGAACACCTGTTCAGAGAAACCCAATGGTTTACCAGGGTGCTGATGCTAATGGCAACGCGCAGTTTACAGTAGCTTCACAAATTGTGCCCGGTGCTGAGTCATTCAGACAAAATATCAACATCAACAACACCTGGAGTGCCCAGTTTGGTGTTAGATATTCGTTTAACTAAGCTGTAGGATTTTACAGTAAAGTACTTTTCAGAGAGGGCAGCCGGTATTTTATCGGCTGCCCTTTTTTATGCTTTTAGTAATTTCATTCCCTTATCCATCACCCTCTATTTTTGTATTTTAGGTGCATCGAAAATCCAAAACAAACTATTATAATGTTCAAAAATACAGTCATCTTCGCTACAGTTCTTATGGTAGCATTTTCAGTAACCGGTTGTAATTCTGCACCTGCAGAACAAACTAAAAATCATCCAAACCCCCTTCTCCTCATCTCCATTGATGGTTTTATCAATGAGTATATCGAACGAAACAACACCCCAAATTTCGGCCGTTTTTTAACAGATGCTGTACACGCAGAATATCTTATTCCTGCCTTCCCAACAAAAACTTTCCCCACACATTGGACAGTGGTAACCGGCCTTCACACAGAAAATCACGGTATTATTTCAAATTCATTTTATGATTATGAACTGGAAGCACGCTTTAGTTTTGGCCCTCCTGATGAATCGCCAAATGACGAGCGCTGGTGGGGTGGCGAACCGATCTGGATTACGGCTGAAAAGCAGGGGCTAACTGCAGCAACATTTTTCTGGCCCGGTTCTGAAGCTACCATAAACGGTGTGCAGTCAACCAAATGGGTTGATTACGATGGCTCCATACCCGATAGCACCCGGATAGACAGCGTGATGGCCTGGATGAACCCAGAGGGAGATGTACGGGCTGATTTTGGAACACTTTACTTCAGTTTTGTAGACAGCCGCGGGCACTCTTACGGGCCAAATTCTCCCGAGGTCGATCAAGCCGTTATTGAAATGGATGGGCTGCTTGGCTATCTGCTCGATAGTATTGAAGAGAACAACCTTGGAGGCCTGATAAATGTGATTCTTACCTCAGATCATGGCATGGCAGAGCTATCAGATGATAAAATCATCTTTCTGGATGATATGATTGATCTTAACGATGTAGATATGGTTGACTGGACACCGGTGGCCATGATAAAGCCACATGATGGCAGAACGGATGAGATTTACAACGCCATCAAAGCACATGAAGAAAACTTTCGAGTATATCTGCGTGATGAACTGCCGGAAAGGTTTCATTTCAGAAACCACTATCGTATTCCTGAAATTATTATGATTGCTGATGTTGGGTATACCATCACCAGCCGGCCGTTTTTTGAGCAGCGCGGAATACCAGCAGGCAATCATGGTTTCGACAATTTGGCACCAGAGATGTTAACATTTTTTGCAGCTAACGGGCCTGATTTCAGAACTGGAGAGCGATCAGCGGCTTTTGAATCTGTTCATATTTACGAACTGATGGCGTATTTACTAAACCTTAACCCGGCACCGAACGATGGCAGTTTGGAAGAAGTTCGGATGCTGTTACAAGAGTATTAATGATTTCCGAATGGATTCGCATTATATCGTAGCCGAATTAATCATTGCATCTTATCATTATTTAAAATACAATTACCATCTGCTAATTCTCTAAACTGTAAACCATAACCACAACCAAAAAATGGCATACGTAGTAACCGAACCCTGTATTAATTGTAAATATACCAACTGCGCCGCAGTTTGCCCTGTTGATGCTTTTCGTGAAGGCCCAAACTTCCTGGCAATCGATCCGCTCGAGTGTATTGATTGCGACGCTTGCGTATCTGAGTGCCCTGTTGAAGCAATCTATCCTGATGATGAAGTACCTGAAAAATGGGAGCATTACATCGAATTAAACGAACGCCTTGCTGAGCAGTGGGAAGACAGAGTGATCAACGAAACGCAAGATGCACTGCCTGATGCCGATGAGTGGGCAGAAAAAGAGAATAAATTAGACACTCTTAAAGAAGACTGGGATTAATTCCCCGTCTTCCGGTTTTTTTAGGAACAAGAAGCGCAATCAGTTTAGGGATGAAAGCGCTTTTCAGATTTACCTGCCATCAAATAATAGAGAGCCTGCCTGTTGATTGATCAAAAACCATCATCATCAAACATACTAATCGCCAGAAACAGACAACTTGATCTGTCGAGGCCTAAAGTGATGGGGATTTTGAACACTACCCCCGACTCTTTTTCTGATGGCGGCCTCTTCATAAATCTTTCTCAAGCCGTAGATCGAATTGGTGAAATGATTGAGCATGGCGCGCACATTATTGATATTGGAGGGGAATCAACCCGCCCGGGATCAGATCCGGTTTCGGAAGATGAAGAACTGAAAAGGGTAATCCCTGTATTTGAAAAAGCTGTACATGAATTTCCTGAAACCATTTTTTCGGTTGATACCACAAAATACGCCGTTGCTAAAGCTGCACTGCAGGCAGGCTGCCACATCATTAATGATGTAAGCGGACTCGAAAAAGAGCCTCGCTTTGCCGATCTCTGTGCTGAGTATCAGGCGGGGTATGTGTTGATGCATTCCCAAGGCGATCCCAAAACCATGCAGAAAAATCCGGTTTATGATGATGTGGTTCACGAGATTTATGAAATGTTCAAATCAAAAACCGAACACCTGAAAAAGTCAGGCGTTACATCCGTAATGATAGACCCCGGTATCGGTTTTGGGAAAACTCTCAAACATAATCTGAAGCTCATAAATAGTTTGAGCGACTTTTCTGACTTGGGACACCCAATTCTTGTAGGAGCATCCCGAAAAACGATGATAGGGCAAATTCTGAATAGCAGAGATGTGGATGGCCGCCTTGCCGGTACCATTGCTTTGCATTATCATTGCATAATAAACGGTGCAAAAATTTTGAGAGTGCATGATGTGCAAGAGGCATCTGATTCCATAAAAATCTTCAACGCCCTGAAAGAAGTCGGCAACTAATTGGGCTGATTGAAGAAGCTTCTATTTTATGCCGTAGAACATTTAAGAATAGACGCAATTGAAGTATATTGTACTCATTAGTATAACCCCAATCATAATCCTGCATCTATTACACATTGATACCAATCGGTTTTATAGAGTTTGGCCTTAAAGACCTGCTTGAGACGCTGGTTATTGCCCTTGTTCTGTACTATCTCTACAGATGGATCAGGGGTACGTTTGCACTTCAGGCCGCGTTGGGTTTGCTCTTCATCATTATTTTGAATGCGGGGGTTAGCTTGCTTGGTTTCTCTACTCTGAACTTTATGCTTCGCAGTGTGCTTGATGTTGGGGTTTTGGCTGTGTTCATCATTTTTCAGCCTGAAATACGAAAGCTGCTGTACAATCTTGGGCAAAATACCTCTTTTGATAGGTTTGTGGGGCGATCAGGTTCGGACGATATGATATCAGAAGTAATTGAAGCCGTGAGAAATATGGCTCAAACCAAAACCGGTGCGTTGATTGTATTTGTCCGGTCATCATCCCTGCAGGATCTTGTTGATGTAGGCACCCGGCTCGATGCACGCGTGAATGCAGACCTGCTACAAACCATTTTTCAGAAAGACACCCCCCTTCACGATGGCGCTGTTGTAATTCGGAATAACCGTATTGTTGCGGCAAGCTGCTACCTGCCAATTTCTCAAAACCCCAACCTCTCCTCGGTTTTTGGTACCCGCCACAGGGCTGCTGTAGGTATTAGCGAAACAAATAATGTGTTTGTTGTGGTAGTATCAGAAGAGACCGGGCGTATTTCAATCGCGAAGAATGGTGCATTAACAAGCGGGCTCTCAATCCAAAAATTGCGTGCCGAGATGGAGCGCGCAATCGGGGAAGAGAAAGATGAAAACGTAGGGTTTAGCTCAGAAAAAGCAGAGCTCGAAATGAAATAACGCTATCACAACTACTCCGGTGAACGAACCGGCGCTGTGATGGTAAACTCACCTGCCTGTGAAAAGGTGAGAGAAAGTTCAACTTCGTCGCCTTCACTTAGTGCCGTGTTCAGTTGCATCAGCATTATATGCAATCCACCCGGGCGCATGCTTACAACACTTCTTGCGGGAAAGTACGGCTCCTCAGACTCTCGCATTCCCATCATGCCATCGCCACGGTCAAACGTTTCATGAAGCTCAACAAGGCCGGCAACGGGAGAAGAAAATGCAACCAGAGTATCGGTTTCTGCCGATCCGTTAAGTACGTGCATATAAATTGCTGAAACACCGCCATCTCGGCCGGGCCTTGCCCATGCATCAACTATTTCTATACCATCTTCGGGTAAGTCGAACTGAGCCTGAGTTTCTATCTCCTCCTGGCTTGTGCAGCTAAAGAAAAACGGGAAGGCCACTGCCAGAAATAGTGCTTTGAATAAAAATGCTTTCATAATTTTTCGAGGTCTTCAATGATTATGTTTATAGGTGTCATGCTTCCGCCATAGTCAAAAATAAGGCGTGAGTTTTGGTCAATAAGTAAAATCTTATCTGAGTGGCTAATGAAATACATGCGTTCACCATCTTCAAGATCGCGAGAGTACGATTCTTGTGTGCGAACACTAACCCTGCTCATAAACGCATCAATAACTTCGGGAGATGCTGTTAAAAACTGGAACGGTTCCCTGTCCATATCAAAAGCCTGAGCGTAGGTTTTAAGAACTTCAGGAGTGTCCCGCTCAGGGTCGAACGTAACCAGTGCAAATTGAACATTCTCACCACCGCTCATCTCCTCATACACTTTGCCAACATTTGCCGTAATAAATGAGCAAATATCCGGGCAGTGCGTGTAAATGAAACCCATTACTAATGGTGAGCCGGCGAAATCATCAGGGAAAATAACCGTTTCACCGTTTTGGTTGATCAGCTCAAATTGTACATCGCTATAATCATCCAGTGCGGGAGCGCTGCAAGACAAGAACAACAAACCAAGTAAAAAAGCAGAGGGGATAATTTTTGGTAATCTAAACATAACAGGGTTTTTTTAAATAAAGCACAATCTATTGCCAATTTGTGAACAACTTGTGAAACGAAGCATAGGTTTTTTTATTGATTTACAAAGTGTTATAAGTTGCATACTGTGAATAATAACTCAATGGTTGATTACTCACAAAATCACATCTTTATTCATTTTAGAGATTCCCCAATATTTAGCATAGATATTACAGCTCAAGGTTTACAAAACAAGAGCTTTGTGATACTTACCTGAACTTTAGAATAATTTTTTCCATAGAGCTGATGCAATTATTCTTATTTTACATCGGTTTAATTGTTACTCTATTGATCTGTATCCCAAATAAATACCCCCGCACCATCAACGCGAAATTCATCTTTATATCTTTTCTGCTCACCTCTTCTCTATTTGCAAGCACAGTTTTAGCAAATGACAGTGAAGAAAGAAGCCCCATTGTATGGACAATATCTTTCGAGGGTAATGAAGAGTACAGAAG